>NZ_JAVYJH010000024.1:0-124524 GCF_032621685.1 Pseudomonas sp. zfem002
TCGACAGCTCGCCCAGCGCAGTCTCCCCGCTCAGCACCAGCGCATCGAGCAGTTGCCCTAGGTGCGCCGCCAGTTGCGCCACGGTTTCGCCCGCCAGTTGGCCACGGTCGTAGCTCATGCGCACGCTCAGTTGCTCGCCCGCCTCGATCACCAGGGTCAGCGGATAGTGGGTCTGCTCCTGGCTGACGATGGCATCGAAGGTCAGGGCATCCGGCGCCGCGCCTTGCAGGGCATCGGCGATCGGGTAGTTCTCGAAGACCATGATCGAGTCGAACAGCGCCTCGCCACTCCAGCCGGCCCAGCGCTGGATATCGTAGAGCGGCGTATGTTCATGCTCGCGCACGGCCAGGTTGCGCGCCTGCACCTGCTGCACGAACTCAGCGACAGACTGCTCCGCACGTGGACTGCCCACCACCGGCAGAGTGTTGATGAACAGACCGAGCTGTTCCTCGACACCCGCCAGGTCGGCCGGACGACCGGCCACGGTGGCGCCGAAGGTCACCCCCGACTGCCCGGTGTAGCGCTGCAACAGCAGCATCCACGCCGCCTGCAGCAGGGTGTTGGCGGTAACCCGCTGGTCGCGGGCGAAGTCGTTGAGGCGACGGGTACGCGCTGCATCCAGGGTCAGCAGTTGATCGGCGAAACCTTCGCCCTCTGCCGGCGCCTTGAACACCGGCACCAGGCGGGTCGGCTCGCTCAGCTCGGCCAGCTGGCCGCGCCAGAAGTCCTGGCTGACCTGCACGTCCTGGCCCTGCAGCCATTCGATGTAGTCGCGATAACGGCGGCCCGCAGGCGGTGTGTGTCCGCTGTAGCGCTGCAGCACTTCACCGAGCAGGCGCGAGTTGCTCCAGCCGTCGAGCAGGATGTGATGGCTGGTGAACACCAGGAAATGGCTGTCCGCGCCGGTGCGCAGCAGGCTCAGGCGCAGCAGCGGGTCGCGCTGCAGGTCGAAGCCGCGTTGCTGGTCGGCGGCGGCCCAGGCGTTCAGCGCCTCGGCGCAGCTGTCGCGCTCGCGCCAGTCCAGTTCGACGAAGGCCAGTTCGGCCTGCCGCCGGATCAGTTGCAACGGCTGCTCGAAACCACTGAGGAAATTGGCGCGCAGCACATCGTGGCTGTCCACCACCGCCTGCCAGGCGGCGCGGAAGCGCTGTACATCGAGGCCGCGCACCGTGGCCGACATCTGGTTCACGTAGCTGGCCGCGTCCTGCTCGTACAGGCTGTGGAACAGCATGCCCTGCTGCATCGGCGACAGCGGGTAGAGGTCGGCGATCTGCGCAGCGGCCACTGGCAGGCTGTCCAGCTGCTGCTGGTCGAGACCGGCCAGCGGGAAGTCCGACGGCGTCACGCCGCCGGCTGCATTCAGGCAGTGCTCGACCAGCTGGCGCAGCTCGCGGCCATAGGTATCGGCCAGGCCCTGCACGGTGATGACGTCGAACACCTCGCCACTGAAGCTCCACAGCAGTTCCAGCTCGCCGTCGAGCACCTGGCCGTTGATCGCCAGCAGGCTGTCCAGCGGCGCCTCGGCGTCCTGGCCCTGGCCACTGCCCTCGCCGGACGGGGCAAACAGCGCATCGTCCGAGGCGAAGCTGCCATCCAGCTGGCCGAGGTAGTTGAACACGATGCTGCCCTGGGCCAGCGCGGCCAGGCGGCGTTGCGTCTGCTCGTCGCCGAGCCAGCGCAGCACGCCGTAGCCGAGGCCCTTGTGCGGTACCGCGCGCAGCTGTTCCTTGACGGTCTTCAGCGACTCGCCAGGACCACCAGCAACGCTGAGCTTCACCGGGTACATCGCGGTGAACCAGCCGACGGTGCGGGTGGTGTCGAGGCCGTCGAACAGGTCTTCGCGGCCATGGCCTTCCAGGCGCACCAGGGTCTCGGCGCGGCCGGTCCAGCCGCTGATGGTGCGGGCCAGGGCTGTGAGCAGCAGGTCGTTGATCTGCGTGCGGTAGGCCGCCGGGGCGTCCTGCAGCAGTTGCCGGGTCAGCGCGGCGTCGAGGTGCGTGCGCACCGACACTTCATGCTTGTGCCGTTGCCCGCCGTCGGCATGGTCCAGCGGCAGTTCATCGCTGACACCCTGCAGCTGCGCCTGCCACCAGCCCAGCTCCGCGGCCAGCGCCGGGGTGCCGGCGAAGGCGTGCAGGTGCTCGGCCCAGGTCTTGATCGAATGGGTCTTGGCCGGCAGCGCGACGCCACGGTAGGCCGCCTGCAGGTCTTCCAGGAGGATACGCCAGGACACCCCGTCCACCGCCAGGTGATGGATCACCAGCAGCAGGCGCTGTTCGCCCTGTGGCAGCTCGACCAGCAGCGCGCGCAGCAGCGGACCCTGTTGCAGATCGAGGCTGCGTTGCGCCTGGTTGGCCAGGGCCAGCAGGCCGTCGTGGCTCGCCAGTTCACGGACCCAGAGCAGCTCGCCGGCGACCGGCTCGCGGAAGCTGGCGCGGCCATCGACGAAGCTCAGGCGCAGGGCATCGTGGTGCGCCAGCACGCTGTGCAGGGCGCGCTCCAGCGACGCGGCGTCGAGACGCACGGTCGGCTTGAGCAGCACCGACTGGTTCCAGTGCTGACGCTCGGGGATCGGGCTGGCGAAGAACCATTGCTGGATCGGCAGCAGCGGGGTTTCGCCGCGGACCGGACCCTGCTCGATCCGCACCGCCGCGGCACGGCTCGCCACCTGGGCGATACCCTGCACGGTCTGGCGCTGGAACAGGTCTTTCGGGGTGAACACGATGCCGGCCTGACGGGCGCGGCTGACCACCTGGATGGAGATGATCGAGTCGCCGCCCAGTTCGAAGAAGTTGTCGGTGACGCCGACCTTCTCCAGCTTCAGCACCTCGGCCCAGATCGCCGCCAGCTGGCTTTCCAGGGCAGTGCCCGGGGCGACATAGGCGGCCTGGGCCTGACTCACGTCGGGCTTGGGCAGCGCACGGCGGTCCAGCTTGCCGTTGGCGCTGAGCGGCATCTTCTCCAGCAGGATGAAGTGGCTCGGCACCATGAATTCCGGCAGGTGCGCCTTCAGGTGGGTCTTGAGCAGGTCCTTCAGCTCGCCGCTGTCGTCGGCCACCAGGTAGGCCGCCAGCTGCTTGCCGCTCGGACCGTCGATATCGATCACGCTGGCCTCGCGCACTGCCGGATGCTCCAGCAGACGCGCCTCGATTTCGCCCAGCTCGATACGCAGGCCGCGAATCTTCACCTGATGGTCGATACGCCCGGCGTACTCGATGATCCCTTCGCCGCGATAGCGGGCCAGGTCACCGGTGCGGTACAGACGACCGCCCTCGGACGAGAACGGATCCGGCACGAAGCGCTCGGCGGTCAGCGATGGACGGTTGTGGTAACCGCGGGCCAGACCGACGCCGCCCAGGTACAGCTCGGCGGCGCAGCCTGGAGCCGCTGGCAGCAGGCCGTCTTCGAGGATATGGGTCTTGAGGTTGTCGATCGGCTGGCCGATCGGCACGCTCAAATGATCTTCAGTCGTGCAAGTCCAGTGAGTGACGTCGATCGCCGCTTCGGTCGGGCCGTACAGGTTGTACAGGCCGGCCTGTGGCAGACGTTTCAACACTTGCGCAGCCAGTTCCGCCGGCAGCGCTTCACCACTGCACACCACGCGCTTCAGGCTGTGGCAGCTCTCGACCTGCTCGCTGGTCATGAAGGCCTGCAGCATCGACGGCACGAAGTGCAGCGTGCTGACGCCGTACTGGTTGATGGTCGCCACCAGACGCTCCGGATCACGGTGATCGCCTGGCAGGGCAACGGCCAGACGCGCACCGGTCAGCAGCGGCCAGAAGAACTCCCACACCGACACGTCGAAGCTGAACGGCGTTTTCTGCAGCACGGTATCGCTGCCGTCCAGGCCGTAGGCCTTCTGCATCCAGTGCAGACGGTTGACCAAAGCACGGTGGCTGTTGCCGGCGCCTTTCGGCTTGCCGGTGGAGCCCGAGGTGTAGATCACGTAGGCCAGGTTTTCCGGCACGGCGTGCAGCGAAGGATTGGCTTCGCTGTAACCGTTCAGGTCCAGTTGATCCAGGCACAAGGACTGCACAGCATCCGGAACCGGCAGTTGCGCCAGCAGCGAGCCTTGGGTCAGCAGCAGACCGATACCGCTGTCCTCGATCATGTAGGCCAGACGGTCCTGTGGATAATCCGGGTCCAGCGGCACGTAGGCACCGCCGGCCTTGATGATCGCCACCAGGCCGATGACCATTTCCAGGCTGCGTTCTCGGCGAAGATCAGCGCCGGCGCATCCGGCGTTGCCGCCACTTGCGCCTCGATCAGGCTCTGGATGCACACCTCGCTCGGGAACTCGGCAGCCGTGGCGTTCCAGTCGCGCAGGATATGCTGCTGTTCGGCAGCCTCCAGCAGCGTCAGCTCACCGATCCGCTGCTGCACATCGACGCTCAGCGACGCCAGCAACTGCTGCCAGTGCGCGGCCATGCGGGCGATGGTGTCGGCCTCGAACAGCGCCGTGGCGTAGGTCAGCGAGGCACTCAGGCCGTCGTCCTGCTCGACGGTGTTGAGCATCAGGTCGAACTGCGCGGTGTGCTTCTGCGACAGCACCGCTTCCAGGCTCAGCCCGGCCAGTTGCGGGGCCAGCTGCGGCGCCTGGTTCTGGTGGTTGTACATCACCTGGAACAGCGGGCTGCGGCTCAGGTCGCGCTGCGGCTGCAGGGCTTCGACCAGTTGCTCGAACGGCAGGTCCTGATGGGCCTGGGCCTGCAGGGCATGGCGCTTGACCTGCTGCAGCAGCTCGGCCACGGAGGTCTGTGCATCGATCTCGGCCTTGAGCACCTGGGTGTTGACGAAGAAGCCGATCAACGCCTCGGTTTCCGCGCGGTTGCGGTTGGCGATCGGCACGCCGACACGCACGTCCGCCTGGCCCGAATAGCGGTGCAGCAGGGTCTGGAACGACGCCAGCAGCAACATGAACAGGGTCACGCCCTGCTCCTGGGCCACGGCCTTCAGGCGCGCGGCCAGTTCAGGCGCCAGGCTCAGGTTGAACTGCGCGCCCTCGGTGCTCTGCACCAGCGGACGCGGATGGTCGGTGGGCAGTTCCAGCACCGGCTGCTCGCCGCCCAGTTGCGCGGTCCAGTAGGCCAGTTGCCGGGCCTTCTCCCCCGCTTCCATCCACTGCCGTTGCCACAGGGCATAGTCGGCGTACTGGATCGCCAGCGGCGCCAGCTGCACCGCCTCGCCCTGGCTGTGGCCGGCGTACAGGCGCATCAGCTCGTCGACCATGATCGGCATCGACCAGCCGTCGGTGACGATATGGTGCTGCACCAGCACCAGCACATGCTCGTCCGCGCCCAGATGGAGCAGACGCACGCGCAGCAGCGGACCGCTTTCCAGGTCGAACGGGCGCAGGGTCTCGGCCTCGACCAACAGGCGCACCTGCTCCTCGCGGGCCAGCTCAGAGGCCGGCAGTTGTTCCACGGCCAGCACGAACGGCGCCGGTTCATGGATGATCTGCACGGCCTGGCCGCCGTCCTGGCGGAAGGTGGTGCGCAGGGTTTCGTGGCGGGCGATCAGCTGTTCGAAGCTCAGTTCCAGCGCAGCGATATCCAGCGCGCCACGCAGGCGCAGGGCCGCCGGCATGTTGTAGGCCGCGCTGTGCGGCTCCAGCTGCCAGAGGAACCACTGGCGCTGCTGGGCATAGGACAGCGCCAGCGGCTGGCTGCGATCGGCGCGGGCGATGGCCTGCAGCTTGCTGCTTTCGCCCTGCGCGACCTGCCGGGCGAAGCCGCGCAGGTCTTTCGCCTCGAACAGGCTGCGCAGCGACAGCTCGATCTTCAGGCCCTGGCGCACGCGGGAAATCACCTGGGTGGCCAGCAGCGAGTGGCCGCCCAGCTCGAAGAAGCTGTCGTCGAGACCGACCCGTTCGATCTTCAGTACATCGGCCCAGATGGCGGCGAGCTGTTGTTCCAGCTCGCTGACCGGGGCGACGTAGGTGGTTTGTGATTGCGTGGCGTCCGGCTGCGGCAGGGCCTTGCGGTCGAGCTTGCCGTTGGGCGTCAGCGGCATGGCGTCGAGCACCACGAAGTGGGTCGGCACCATGTAGTCCGGCAGGTTGGCCTTCAGGGAGGCCTTGAGCTGATCGACATCGATCGCGCTGCGAGGTACCAGGTAGGCGGCGAGCTGCTTGCCTTGCGGGCCGTCGATATCCAGGACCACGGTCTCGCGCACCGCAGGATGCTCCAGCAGGCGCGTCTCGATCTCGCCCAGTTCGATGCGATAGCCGCGGATCTTCACCTGGTGGTCGGCGCGGCCGACGTATTCCAGCACGCCATCGGCGCGACGGCGGGCCAGGTCGCCGGTGCGGTACAGCCGCTCGCCCGGGGCACCGAACGGATTCGGCACGAAGACCGGCACGGTGCGACGGGTGTCGCTCACATAGCCACGACCGACGCCGGTGCCAGCGACGCACAGTTCGCCCACGGCGCCCAATGGCACCAGCTCAAGGGCATCGTCCAGCAGGTAGATCAGGTTGTTGTCGGTCGGCGTACCGATTGGCAGGTAGGTACTTTCGGTCGCTTGCAGATCGACACGGAAGAACGCCACGTCGTCCGAGCACTCGGCCGGACCGTAGGCATTGACCAGACCGATCTGTGGATAACGCAGCAGCCATTGCTTCGCCAATTCAGGCGGCATGGCTTCGCCGGTCGGCAGCATCCAGCGCAGGCCGTCGAGGTTGACCCGCTCTTCGGCCAGCAGGCCCTGGATCAGCGATGGCACGCTTTCCAGCACGGTGATTCCTTGCTGGGTGACATGGGCCAGCAGCGCCTGCGGATCGCGAGCGATGTCGTTCGGCACGATATCCACACGAGCCCCGAACAGCGGCGCGGCGAGGAACTGCCAGACCGAGATGTCGAAGCTCTGCGAGGCGGTCTGGGCGATCACGTCCTGCTCGCTCAGGTCCAGGTACGGCACCTTGCTCAGCTGGTTGTTGAGCATGCCGCGCTGTTCCACCATCACGCCTTTCGGCAGGCCGGTGGAGCCGGAGGTGAAGATCACGTAGGCGAGGTTGTCCGGGCCGCTGTAGCGGCCTGGGTTGACCACGGAATGTCCTGCTTGCTGGACCTGTTCCCAGACCAGCAGTTGCACACCTTCAAGCCCGACCAGCAGTTCGCGGGCTTGAGCTTCGCACTCGGCGCTGCAAACCAGCACCGGCGCCCCGCTCTGCCCGATCACGCCGCTCAGGCGCTGGTTCGGCAATGCCGGATCCAGCGGCAGATAACCCGCGCCGGCCTTGAAGCTGCCGACGATCATGCCCAGCAGGTCCGGACCACGCTCGGCCAGCAGCGCGATCGGCTGGTCGAAGGCGACACCCGCCGCGATCAGGGCATGGCCCAGGCGGTTGGCGGCGCTGTTCAGTTCCTCGTAGCTGTGTTCGCGCGCCAGGCAGGTGACCGCGATACGCTGCGGATGCGCCGCCACCTGCTCTTCGAACAGCGCCACATAGCCACGCTCCAGCGGATACGCGCGGGCGCTCTGGTTGCAGCCTTCGCTGAGGAACGCACGCTCGTCGGCGCCCAGCAGCGGCAGCTCGGCCATATCGCCATGGAAGCCCTGGACCAGCGCCAGCAGCAGGCGCTTGAACTCGGCCAGCATGCCCTGCACGGTGCTTTCGTCGAAATAGCGCTGGTCATAGGACAGGTGCAGGCCGAGGTCATCGCCCGGGTAGCACACCGCGGTCAACGGGTAGTTGGTGTGGGTACGGCCGGAATCCGAGGTGGCGTTCAGGCTCTGCGCGCGGTCCAGTACCGAGACTTCCACCGGGGCGTTCTCGAACACGAACAGACTGTCGAACAGCGGCATGCCCTTGGGCAGCTCGCTGAGCTCCTGGATATTCACCAGCGGCAGGTATTCGTACTCGCGCAGCTGCATGTTGCTGTCGAGCAAGCCGCTCAGCCACTGGCGCACGCTCTGGCGCTGGCCGTCGCGGGGCAGGCCGATGCGCAGGGCGATGGTGTTGATGAACAGGCCGACGGTGCGCTGCATCTGCGGCATGTCCACCGGACGCCCGGCCACGGTGACGCCGAACAGCACGTCGCGGTCGCCGCTCAGGCGGCGCAGGGTCAGGGCCCAGGCGGCCTGAGCGAAGGTGTTGACGGTCAGCTGGTGCTGCTGCGCCAGTTCGCGCAGACGGGCGCCATCGGCTACGTCGAGGCGGGTATAGACGTCGCCCACCACCATGCCGCCGCTCTCGCTGGCATGTTCGCGCAGGTACGGACGGTCGCTCGGAATCGGCGTCGGCCGCTCGAAGCCGCGCAGGTTGTCGCGCCACCAGTTGCGCGCCTGTTCCAGGCCGCGCTGCTGCAGCCAGCCGATGTAGTCGCGGTAGCGCGGCGCCGGCGACAGCTGCGCCTCGCGCCCCTCGCCGAGGGCCATGTAGAGGTCGAAGAAGTCGTTCATCAGCAGCGAACGGCACCAGGCATCGATGAGGATGTGGTGGTTGCTCATCATGAACCAGTAGCTGGCCTCGCCGACGCGGATCAGGCGCAGGTGGAACGGCGCCTGGTGCAGCAGGTCGAAACCGGCCTCGCGCTCGCGCTTGTGCAGGGCCTGCAGTTTCGGGTCCTGTTCGTCGGCAGGCACGTCGCGCCAATCGAGGTATTCCACCGCGGTGGTACCCGGCTTGTGGATAACCTGCAGCATGCCCTCGCCGATATCCCAGCAGAACGAGGCGCGCAGCGCTTCGTGGCGGGCGACCACGGCCTGCCAGGCGCGGCTGAAGCGCTCGGGGTCGAGGTCGCTGTTGATGCGGTAGCGGTCCTGCATGTAGTACAGGCCGGTGCCCGGCTCCAGCAGGGTGTGCAGGAGCATGCCCTCCTGCATCGGGGTCAGCGGGAACACGTCCTCGATCCGCGCCGCCGGCACCGGCAGGGCGTCGAGCTGGGCCTGGGTCAGGCTGGCCAGGGGGAAGTCGGACGGCGTCAGGCCGCCGCTGCCATCGCTGACGCAGTGCTCGACCACCGCCTGCAGCTGCGCCAGGTAGGCGTTGGCGAGGGCCTCGATGGTCGCGACCTGATGGCGCTCGGCGCTGAAGGTCCAGCGCAGCACCAGTTCGCCGGCGTAGACCTGGGCATCGATGCTCAGTTCGTTGGGCAATGGCGCCTGGGGATCATGGGCGACGCCCGCGGACTCCTCCAGCGGACGGAACAGCGCATCGCTGGCGAAGCTCTGGTCGAACTGGCCGAGGTAGTTGAAGGTCACCGGCGCCACCGGCAGCGCGCGCATGGCGGCGCGGCTGGCGTCGTCGCCGAGGTAGCGCAGCACGCCGTAGCCCAGGCCCTTGTGCGGCACGGCGCGGAGTTGCTCCTTGATCGCCTTGATCGAGGTGGACAGCTCGGCGGCCGGGGTCAGGCGCAGCGGGTAGGCGCTGGTGAACCAGCCGACGCTGCGGGTCAGGTCGATCTCGTCGAACAGGCTTTCGCGGCCATGGCCTTCCAGCTGGACCAGCGCCGACGGCTGTTCGGTCCACTGGCAGAGCACCCGCGCCAGGGCGCTGAGCAGCAGGTCGTTGACCTGGGTGCGGTAGGCGCTCGGCGCCTGTTGCAGCAACTGGCGGGTGCGCTGCGCGTCCAGGCGCACGCTGACGCTCCGGGCATGGCGGTTCTGCTGGCCGCCAGCCTGGTCGACGCCTGGCAGCGGCATCTCGGCGCCGCCCAGCTGGGCTTGCCACCAGTGGCGTTCCTCGCCCAGGGCTTCGCCGCCGGCATAGGCGGACAAGCGCTCGGCCCAGTCGCGCATGGCGCTGGTCTTGGCCGGCAGTTGCACGGCATCGCCGGTCTGCAGCTCGCGGTAGACCGTCTGCAGGTCTTCCAGCAGCACGCGCCAGGACACGCCGTCCACCACCAGGTGATGGATCGCCAGCAGCAGGCGCTGCCGACCCTGGCCAGCATCCACCAGCAGGGCGCGCAGCAGCGGGCCCTGGTGCAGGTCGAGGCTGCGCTGGGTTTCGTCGTAGAGGTTGCCGCAGTCGTTCAGGTCAGCGACCTGCGCGACCCGCAGCAGGCTGTCGTCCGCCGCGCGGAACTGCGCCTGCCAGGCACCGTCGCGCTCGCGGAACGCCAGGCGCAGGGCATCGTGCTGCTGTTGCACGGCCTTCAGCGCCTGCTCCAGCAGCGCGGCATCGAGGGTCTGGGTCGGCTCCAGCAGCACCGCCTGGTTCCAGTGCTGGCGGTTGACGATCGGGGTGTCGAAGAACCAGTGCTGGATCGGCGTCAGCGCCGAGGCACCGCTGAGCAGGCCCTGCTCGGCGCTGACCACTTCGCGGGTGGTGGCGACGGCGGCCAGGGTCTGCACGGTCTGGTGCTGGAACAGGTCGCGCGGGCTGAAGTGGATACCGGCGGCACGGGCGCGGCTGACCACCTGGATCGACAGGATCGAGTCGCCGCCCAGTTCGAAGAAGTTGTCGTTGAGGCCGACCTGGGCGACGTTCAGCACCTCGCCCCAGATCCGCGCCAGACTCTGTTCCAGCTCGCTGCTCGGCGCCACGTACTGCTGGCGGTTGAGCTCCGGGTCCGGCGCCGGCAGGGCGCGGCGGTCGAGCTTGCCGTTGGCGGTGAGCGGCATGGCTTGGAGCAGGATCAGGTGGGTCGGCACCATGTAGTCCGGCAGTTGCGCCTTGAGCGCGGCTTTCAGCTCATCACGCAGTTGCGCCTGGCGCGCTTCGTCCTGGCTGGCCACATCGCTGACCAGGTAAGCGGCCAGTTGCTTGCCCGCCGGGGTGTCCAGGGCCAGGACCACCGCTTCGCGGATCGCGGCGTGGTCGAGCAGGCGGGTCTCGATCTCGCCCAGCTCGATACGGAAGCCGCGGATCTTCACCTGATGGTCGACCCGGCCGATGTATTCCACCAGGCCGTCGGCGCGCTGGCGCACCAGGTCGCCGGTGCGGTACAGGCGCCCGCCTGCGCTGGAGAACGGATCGGCGACGAAGCGCTCGGCGGTCAGGCCCGGACGCTCGTGGTAACCGACCGCGAGGCCGGCGCCGCCGACATACAGCTCACCGGTGGCGCCCTGCGGGACCAGGGCCAGGTCGGTGTCGAGGATATAGGCGACCCGCGCCCCGACCACGCTGCCGATCGGCACGCTGGCCTGGCCCTCTTCCAGCTCGGCCGGCGACAGGCAGGCCAGCGGCATGACCACGGTCTCGGTCGGGCCGTAGGCGTTGAAGAACAGCTCCGGGGCGAAGGCCGCGCGAATGCGCTGCAGGTGCTCGCCGGTCAGCGCTTCGCCACCGGTGATGCACATGCGCACCGGCAGGCGTTGTTGCTGGGTGGCAAGGAACTGCGCCAGCTGGCTGCCGTAGCTCGGAGTGAAACCGAGGATATTCACGCCCTGCTCGCGGATCAGCGTGCAGATCTCTTCGGCATCCCACTGCCCCTGGGCGCGCAGGACCAGGCGCGCACCGGTCAGCAGCGGCACCAGCAGGCGCTCGGTGGCGGCGTCGAAGTTGATCGAATAGAAGTGCAGTTCGCAGTCGTCCGGGCGCATGTCGAAGCGCCTGATCACCGCCTGGCAGTGCATGGCGATCTCGCCATGGCTGACCACCACGCCTTTGGGCAGGCCGGTGGAGCCGGAGGTGTAGATCAGGTAGGCCTGGTGCTGCGGCAGGTTGACGAAGGGCGGCGCGCTGTCCGGGTAGGCCGACAGCTGTGGCAGGTCGTCCTCCAGGCACCAGCGCGCCACGCCTTCGGGCAGCTCGCCGAGGGCGTCCAGCAGTTTCGCGTCGCTGAGCAGCAGGCGCACGCCGCTGTCCTGGATCATGTACTGCAGGCGTTCCAGCGGGTATTCCGGGTCCAGCGGCACGTAGGCGCCGCCGGCCTTGAGGATCGCCAGCAGGCCGACGACCATCTCCAGCGAGCGCTCCAGGGCCAGGCCGACCCGCACCTGCGGGCCGACGCCACGTTCGCGGAGCATCCAGGCCAGGCGATTGGCCTGGGCGTCCAGCTCGCCGTAGCTCAGGGTCTGGCCACGGAAGGTCAGCGCGCCGGCCTCGGGGTTGGCCTTGACCCGCTCGCTGAACAGGCTGTGGATGCACTGGTCGAGACGCTGCTCGCCGGCTTCCGCGCCGAGGCTGTCGAGCAGGTGCTGGCGCTCGTCGGCGGCCAGCAGCGGCAGCTCGCCGAGGCGCTGTTGCGGATCGGCCAGCAGCGCCTGCAGCAGGTTGCGCCAGTGCGCGGCCATACGGGCGATGCGCGGCTCGTCGAACAGGTCGGTGCTGTAGGTCAGGCAGCAGCCCAGGCGGTGGTCCAGCTCGGTGACTTCGAGGTTGAGGTCGAACTTGGTGGCGCGGGCATCGTTGACGATGTACTCCACGGTCATCCCGGCCAGCTCGCGGCTCTGCTGGAATTCCCAGCGCTGCACGTTGCACATCACCTGGAACAGCGGGTTGTAGGCGGCGCTGCGCGGCGGCTGCAGGGCTTCCACCAGGTGATCGAACGGCAGGTCCTGGTGCGACTGGCCTTCGATCACGGTGTGGCGCACCTGCTCGAACAGCTCGCCGACACTCATCTGCCCGTCGAGCTGCACGCGCAGCACCTGGGTGTTGAGGAAGGCACCGATCAGCCCTTCGCTTTCCGGGCGGATGCGGTTGGCCACCGGCGCGCCGATGCGCAGGTCGGTCTGGCCGCTGTAGCGGTAGAGCAGCACCGCCAGGGCGGCGGTCATGGTCATGAACAGGGTCAGGCCGTTTTTCGCGTTGAAGGCCCGCACGCGGCCGGCCAGGTCGTCGCTGAGGTCGAAGCGGAACAGCTCGCCCTGGTGGCTCTGCACCGCCGGCCGCGGACGGTCGCCGGGCAGTTCCAGCAACGGGTGCTCGTTGCCCAGTTGCGCGGTCCAGTAGTCCAGCTGGCGCTGGCGCTCGCCGGATTCCAGCCACTGGCGCTGCCACACGCTGTAGTCGAGGTACTGCACCGCCAGCGGCTGCAGCGGCGACGGCTTGCCGTCGAGGAAGGCCTCGTAGAGCAGGCCCAGCTCGCGGGCGAAGATGTCCATCGCCCAGCCTTCGGTGACGATGTGGTGCAGGGTCAGGACGAAGTAGTGCTCCTGCTCGCCGGCCTTGACCAGGCAGGCGCGCAGCAGCGGGCCGGTTTCCAGGTCGAAGGGGGTGTGCGCCTCGCTGTCGGCGAAGGCCTGCAGGCGTACCTGGCGCTCGGCGGCGGGCAGCGCGGAAATATCCAGCCACTGCATGGCCACGCCGGTCTCCTCGGAGACTTTCTGGCAGGCCACGCCATCGATGCTGGGGAAGGTGGTGCGCAGGGTTTCATGACGCAGGATCAGCGCCTGCAGGGCTGCCTCGAAGCAGCCGATATCGAACGCGCCGCTCAGGCGCGCCATGCCGCCGACGTTGTAGGCGGGGCTGTCCGGTTCCATCTGCCAGAGGAACCACATGCGCTGCTGCGAGTACGACAGCGCCACCGGCTGGCTGCGGTCGACCGTGGCGATGGCCTGCTGGCTGTTGCGCTGGCCGGCGGCTTGCAGGGCGGCAATCTGTGCGGCGAAGGCGCCCAGCTCACGGTGCTCGAACAGCACCCGCAGGGGCAGCTCGACGTCGCAGCTCTGGCGTACCCGGGAAATGATCTGGGTAGCCAGCAGCGAGTGGCCGCCGAGGTCGAAGAAGTCATCGGCCAGGCCGACCCGCGGCACCGCCAGGACATCGCGCCAGATCGCGGCGATCGCGCGCTGCAGTTCGCTCTCCGGTTCGATGTGTTCGCGGGCCTGCCACTGCGGCTCGGGCAGCGCGCGGCGGTCCAGCTTGCCGCTCGGGCCGAGGGGCATCACGTCCATGCGCACCAGTTGCGCCGGGACCATGTATTCCGGCAGCTCCAGGGCCAGTTCGGCCTTGAGCCGGGCGATCTGCGCGGCCTCGTCCTCCGCGCCCGCCTCGGCGGTGAAGTAGCCGACCAGTTGCGCACCGGCGGCGGTTTCGCGGACCAGCACGGCGGCCTGGCCGACACCGTCCAGGGCCAGCAGGCGTGCTTCGATTTCCTGCGGTTCGACGCGGAAGCCGCGCAGTTTCACCTGGTGGTCGAGACGCCCGAAATACTCCAGGGCGCCATCGGCCGCCCAGCGCACGCGGTCGCCGGTGCGGTACAGGCGCGCGCCCGGCTCGCCACCGGCATCCGGGACGAAGCGCTCGGCGGTCAGCGCGGCGCGGCCCAGGTAGCCACGGGCCAGGCCGATACCGCCAATGCACAGCTCGCCGGCGACGCCGTCCGGCTGGGCATTCAGTTCGCTGTCCAGCACGCGGCAGATCACGTTGCCCAGCGGCCGGCCGATCGGCGAACGGGCTCCGTCGCTGCTCTGGCAGTGCCAGTGGGTGACGTTGATCGCGGTCTCGGTCGGGCCGTAGCGGTTGTGCAACTGGGCGTCGGGCAGTTGCGCCAGCACCCGGTTGCGCAGCTCGGCGGGCAGCGCTTCACCGCCGGAGAAGACCCGGCGCAGGCTGCTGCACTGGGCGCTCAGCGGCTCGTCGATGAACAGTTGCAGCAGCGGCGGGACGAAGTGCAGCGTGGTCACGCCATGTTCCGCGACCAGTTGCGCGATGCGGTGCGGATCGCGGTGCTCGCCGGGTGCGGCGATGACCAGCTTGCAGCCGGTGATCAGCGGCCAGAAGCACTCCCACACCGAGACGTCGAAGCTGATCGGCGCCTTCTGCATCAGCACGTCGCTGGCGTCCAGGGCATAAGTGGCCTGCATCCACTGCAGGCGCTCGGCCAGGGCCGCGTAGGTATTGCCAACGCCTTTCGGCTGGCCGGTGGAGCCGGAGGTGTAGATCACGTAGGCGAGGTTGTCGCCGTCCAGGTGCAGGCCCGGCGCGTGGCTCGGCCAGTTGTCCAGCTTGAGGGTGTCCAGGGCGATGGCGCTGACGCCGTCGGCGCTGGGCAGGTCGCCGAGCAGGTGGCTCTGGGTCAGCAGCAGCGACACGCGGCTGTCGGCGAGCATGTAGGCCAGGCGCTCGCTCGGGTAGTCCGGGTCCAGCGGCACATAGGCGCCGCCAGCCTTGACGATCGCCAGCAGGCCGATCAGCAGTTGCGGCGAACGCTCCACGGCGATCGCCACCCTGACGTCGGGGCCGACGCCCTTGTCGCGCAGGTAGTTGGCCAGGCGGTTGGCCTGGGTGTGCAGCGCGGCGTAGTCCAGGCTGCCGCCGTCCCACACCAGCGCGGTGCGCTCGGGACTGCGCTGCGCCTGTTCGTTCAGCAGCTCCGGCAGCCAGCGCCCGGCTGCGGTGCACGGGGCCACGCTCCAGGCGGCCTGGCGCGCCTGTTCGGCGTCGTCGAGCAGTTGCAGGTCGCCGAGGGCGATGTCGGCCTGCGCGCTGACCTGGGTCAGCAGGCGCACGTAATGGGCGGCCAGACGCTGGATGGTGGCGCGCTCGAACAGCTCGTCGGCGTAGTCGAAGGACAGGTTGATGCGCCCGCCGCGGTCTTCCTCGCTGTGCAGCTGCAGGTCGAACTTGGCTTCGCGGCTGTGCCACGGCAGTTCGTCGGCGAGCAGGCCCGGCAGGCGGCGCAGCGCGCCGAGGTCGCGTTGCTGGTGGTTGAACATGACCTGGAACAGGCCCTGCTCGCGGGCCTGCGGGAAGGCCTCCACCAGTTGGTCGAACGGCAGGTCCTGATGGGCCTGGGCGTCCAGCGCGGCCTGGCGGGTGCGCAGCAGCAACTGCTCGAACGGCAGGCGCGCATCCAGTTCGGCGCGCAGCACCAGGGTGTTGATGAAGAAGCCGATCAGGCCCTGGGTTTCCTGGCGCGGACGGTTGGCGCCAGGTACGCCGATGCGGATATCGGTCTGTCCGCTGTAGCGGTGCAGCAGGCTCTGGAAACCGGCCAGCAGGAGCATGAACGGCGTCGATTGCTGGCGCTGCGCCGCGGCTTTCACCGCCTTGCTCAGCTCGGCGCTCAAACGCAGGCTGTAGCGCGCGGCGCTGTGCTGCCGGCGGGCGGAACGCGGGTGGTCGGTGGCCAGGTCGAGGCTCGGCTGTTCCTCGCCCAGTTGCTGTTTCCAGTAGGCCAGCTGACGCTCGGCCTCACCCCGGGCCAGCCACTCGCGCTGCCACTGGCCGTAGTCGGCGTAGCGCACCGGCAGCGCCTCCAGGGTCAGCGGCTGGCCCTGGACGGCGGCGGCATACAGGCGCGAGAACTCGTCGATCAGCACGTTCAGCGACCAGCCGTCGGCGATGATGTGGTGCAGGGTCACCAGCAGTTGGTGTTCCTGCTCATCGAGGCAGACCAGTTGCACCCGCAGCAGCGGACCGTTTTCCAGATCGAACGGCAGGCGCGCCTGCTCTTCGCGAATGGCCTGGGCACGCTCGCGGCGCTCATCCTCGTCGAGATCGCTGAGGTCGATGCGCTGGATGGCAAACGGACCGGCGGCATCGATGCGCTGCAGGGCCACGCCGTCCTTCTCGTAGAAGCGCGTGCGCAGCGCTTCGTGGCGCTCCACCAGGCGCTGGAAGGCGCCGCGCAGGGCCTCTTCGTCCAGCTCGCCGCGCAGGTTGAGGCCGGCGGGAATGTTGTAGGCGCTGCTCTGCGGATCCAGCTGCCAGGTGAACCACAGGCGGTTCTGCGCCAGGGATTGCGGCAGGTCCTGTTCGCCCGCCAGGCGCACGATGCGTTCCTCTACCTGGGCGCCGGACTGCACGCCCTCGATGGCGGCGACGAAGCCCTGCAGGGTCGGTGCTTCGAACAGCAGGCGCAGGTTCAGCTCGATGCCCAGCGCCTCGCGCAGGCTGGCGACGACCTGGGTGGCGAGGATCGAGTTGCCGCCAAGCAGGAAGAAGTGATCGTCGGCGACGATGTCGTCGACCTGCAGGTGTTCGCGCCAGCTGCGCGCCACCAGCTCGCCCAGGTTGGACTGGGCCAGGCTCGCGCCGTCGGCTTTTTCAGCGCCGGCCTGCTGCGGGAACAGCGCGTAGCTGTCGAGGCTGCCATCGGCCAGGCGGGTGCGGCAGGCGGAGCGCTGCAGCTTGCCGCTGGAGGTCTTCGGCAAGGCCCCGGGATTGAGCAGCACCACCACCGCGGGGGCCTGCTGGTAGGCGTCGGCGACGGTCTGGCGCAGGGTGCGGATCAGTTCCTCGGCCGGCACGTTCTTCTGCACGCTGCGGCCGATCTCGGCGGCGATGCCGATGCCCTCGACGCCGTCCAGGGTGACCGCGAACGCCGCGACCCGGCCCTTGCGCACCACGTCCACTTCGCGCTCGACGGTCTGCTCGATGTCCTGTGGATAGATGTTCTGCCCGCGGACGATCAGCATGTCCTTCAGGCGGCCGGTGATGTACAGCTCGCCGTCACGCATGAAGCCGAGGTCGCCGGTGCGCAGCCAGGTCTGGCCGGCGTGTTCGACGAAGGTCTTCGCCGTGGCCTCGGGGTTGCGCCAATAGCCGTGGGCGATGCTCGGCCCGCTGGCCCAAACCTCGCCGACCTGATTCTCGCCGAGCACTGCCAGGCTCTGTGGATCGGCGATCAGCACGGCGTGTTCCGGTTGGCTGGTGCCACAGCTCATCACCGGGCTGCCCTGCCCGGGCTCGGCGACGTTGCGCGCCAGGGCCTGCTCGTCGAGGCGCAGGTGCGGGATGCCCTGGCCGCGCTTGCCGCCGGCGACGAACAGGGTCGCCTCGGCCAGGCCATAGGAGGCGAAGAAGCGGCTGGAATCGAAACCGCAGCCGGCGAACTTCTCGGCGAACGACTCCAGGCTGTCCAGGCGGATCGGCTCGGAACCGGAATAGGCCACGCGCCAGCCGCTCAGGTCGAGGCGGGCCAGGGCCGAATCGCTGACCCGCGCCGCGCACAGCTGGTAGGCGAAGTCCGGACCGCCGCTGATGGTGCCCTTGTAGTCGCTGATCGCTTCCAGCCAGCGCAGCGGCCGGGTCAGGAAGTACGCCGGCGACATCAGCACGCAGGGCACGCCGCTGAAGATCGGTTGCAGCAGGCCGCCGATCAGGCCCATGTCGTGGTACAGCGGCAGCCAGCTGACGATCACGTCATCCGGGTTGATATCGATGCCGAAGCCGTGGCGGATGAGCTTTTCGTTGGCCACCAGGTTGCCGTGGCTGACCTGCACGCCCTTGGGCAGCGCGGTGGAGCCGGAGGTGTATTGCAGGAAGGCGATGTCGTCGCCGCTCAGTTGCGGTGCTTGCCAAGCCTGGGCGGCAGCGCTGTCGAGGGTGTCCACGCAGAGCAGCGCCGGCGCGCCCTCGGCCTTGAGTTCGGCGACTTCCAGCAGGCTGTCGCGCAGCGCCGAGGCGGTCAGCACCAGGCTCGGCTCGGCGTCGGCGATGATCGACAGCAGGCGCTCCTGGTGATGGCGGCGGTTGGATTCCGGCGGATAGGCCGGCACGGCGATGATGCCGGCGTACAGGCAGCCGTAGAACGCCGCGACGTAGTCCGGGCCGCTGGGGAACAGCAGGATCGCGCGATCGCCGAAACGGGCCTGGGCCTGCAGGGCGGCGGCGATGGTCCGCGCGCGCTGGTCGAGGTCGGCGTAGGTCAGCACGATGCCCTGGTCCTGCTCGTCGGAGAGGAAACGCAGCGCCAGCTTGTCCGGCGTCTGTGCGGCACGACGTTGAAGGGACTGGGCCAGGGTGTCTGGAAGTTCAAACGCATCCATGAGGGGTTCCTGCTGAATTCGGCTTGGCAAAAAAGGGGTCGGGTGACGAAAAGAAAACGCGCCTGCCGTGGCCGGCGCGGGCAACGCTGGGTTCAACCGAGGGCGCGGGCCGTGTGGCGCCGGGCGTGGCGATTGCGCCAGCGCGCCAGGTGCTGGTCGGCGTAGCGGCGCACCTGGCGCAGCAGGCGGGCCTGCTCGTCGACCAGGTAGAAGTGATGACCTTCGAACATGTCGAGGGAGAAACCGGTGCTGGTCTCCTCCTGCCAGTCCAGCAGTTCCTCGACCCTGACCGTGTCGCGCTTGCCGCCGAACACGTGGATCGGCACCGCCAGCGGCTCGCGCTGGCCGTAGGCGAAACTGCCGCAGAGGAGGAAGTCGGCGCGCAGGATCGGCAGGATCAGCTCGAGCAGTTCCTCGTTCTCGATCACGCTTTCACGGGTGCCGCCCAGTTCGCGCAGGCGCGCGACGAGTTCGGCGTCGCTCTTGGCGATGGCGTACTCGCTGACATCGCGTCGCGCAGGGCCGGCGATGGCCGAGGTGAACAGCGCCAGCGGCGCCGGCAGGCCGCGATCGCGCAGGGCGTGGGCCAGTTCGAAGGCCAGCAGGCCCCCGAGGCTGTGGCCGAACAGGGCGAACGGGCGATCCAGCTCGACGGCGATTTCCTCGGCCAGCAGGTGCGCCAGTTGCACGATATCGGTGTGCAGCGGCTCGTCCATGCGCATGCCGCGCCCGGGCAACTCCAGCGGCCGCAGCTTCAGCCAGGACGGCAGCTTGTGCTTCCACGGGCTGTAGCAGGTGGCGCTGGCGCCGGAATAAGGCAGGCAGAACAGGGTCAGGCCGGGTGCGTCGCGTTCGATGCCCATGTGTCGTTTTCCTGTAGGTGCACGCCCCGGCCATGACAGCGGCCGGGCTTGTCTCCCAAAAGAACGGATGGCATCTGGAAATAATTAGTCGCATCTGCCGGCAGACACGCCGGGCGGTTCACTCGCCGATGAACGCGCGGTGGTTGCGTACCACTTCATCGATGATGTTGCGGAAAATCCGCAGCGTCAGGCTCTGGTCCAGGCCGTGCTGGCCGGCCAGGGTCAGGTAGCGGTGGCGCTGCCGCGCCTCGCGTTCGGGGTCCACGGCCTGCCAGCGTTGCCGGGCCTTGAGCCGCCCGACATGCTCGGTGACCTGGAAGCGCCGGGCGAGCAGGATAATCAGTTGCTCGTCCAGCTCGTCGATGGTTTGCCGCAGGCCGGCCAGTTCAACGTCAACCACTCTCTCTTCTCCCGTACTGATCATGGCGCACGCCCCAGCAGTCTGTTGGCCAGCCCCGAGGACTCGCGAATCCTGCCGTGCAACTCCAGCGGCCGCTCCTGCAGGATGACCCGCCACTGGTTGAGCACGGCGATGAACGACTCGGTCTGCGACAGCAGCGCGGCACTGTTGTTTTCAAAAATGCTGGTCCACACCGTGACGTCCGAGGACGCCAGGCGAACCTGCTCGAAGAAGCTGCGGCCGATGAACGAACCGGTCTGCGAATCGAGGGGCAGCTGCTCGCCGAAGGTGTCCATCAGCGAGAAGGCAATCAGGTGCGGCAGGTGCGAAGTCAGGGCGGCGATGCGGTCGTGCTGGCGCGCATCGACCCGGCAGGTGGCAGCCCCCAGGGCGTGCCAGAAGCCCTCGACCCGCTCGATGGCCGGTGTGGGCGTGGCGGCCAGCGGGATCAGCAGGCAGCTCTTGCCGACGAACAGGTCGGCGCGCCCGGCGCTCGGCCCGCTTTGCTCGCCGCCCGCCATGGGGTGACCGGGGACGAACGCCACATGCGCCGGCAAGCGCTCGCCCAGGGCATCGATCACCGTCTGCTTGGTCGAGCCGACATCGGTCAGCACCGCGCCGGGCTTCATGCTCGCGGCCAGCGCCAGGACCACCGAGGCCACGGCCCCGGTCGGCACGCAGACCACCACCAGGTCGCAGTCGCGCAGCGCCGCCAGTTGCTCGGCACAGCGCGGCACCAGGCCCAGCGCCTCGACCTCGGCGCGCACCGCGGGGTCGCTGTCGAAGGGGTACAGCCGGACATGCGGATGATTCAGCCGCACCGCCCGCAGGATCGAGCTGCCGAGCAATCCCAGACCGACGATACCCAGATGCCGTATGTGCTCCATCTCCGACACTCCTTGTCCGAATCGTTTTACCACTGCCGCAGAAAATTAGTACGCACATGATCAATAAGCAAGCACATAAAAACCATCGACGGGCTGCCCGGCGGACAAACGGCGCGGCTCGGGGTGAGCGGAACAAGGGCTGAAAATCCCGTAAACACGGGACGAAATGCCACTCGGGCACGGCCCCCGGCGATCGCCGGCGGCGGGAATACTCTGCTAGAATTTCGCTGCGAGTACATCCTGACAGTTCGCGTGTACTCGCTTTTAACCCTGCGACTGGTCGCGAGGATTTTCGCTGCCATGCCGCTGTCCCGTCGCTAAACGGCAGGCAGGTCGCTTCGGCCACAACTACCGGAGAAGCGGCCGTCAATTACAACAATAGGTCTAACGATGTATTCGAGTCTACGTTCCCTTGCAGACGATACTTTCTGTCTGCGCCTGCAGCGAGCGGCCAGGGTATGGCGCAAGGTGTCCGACGAAGAGTTGAGCAATCTCAACCTGTCGGAAGCCACCACCACCCCGCTCTGGCTCATCAACAAACTGGGCGAGGGCCTGCGCCAGCGCACCCTGGCCGACCATATGGGACTCGAAGGACAGTCCCTGGTACGCCTGCTGGATCAACTGGAAAGTGCCGGCCTGGTAGTCCGCCGCGACGATCCTTCCGACCGCCGGGCCAAGGCGCTGTACCTCACGGACGCCGGGCGCAAGCTGGCCGAACAGGCCGAGCTGGTGGTACGAAAGATTCGCGCCAGGCTGCTGGACGACGTGCCAGCCGAACACCTGGCCATCATCGACGGGGTATTTGACAAGATCATTACCGCCGCTTCCGACTGACTCCGTCGCGCGCCGGACCCCGTCCGCGGGTCCGGCCATTTGCCCTCCTCCTGCCCCTCCACGGCGACGAAAAAACATTTCTACCAATATTTGCGAATAGATCGCATGAGATCTACAGTCCCTCCTGCGCCCTCGATCGTCGTCGGCGCAGAGCAGCGACCGCGTCTGCGCAAACCAGCCAGGGAACGGCGGTCGGCACATTCTTTCCAGCCGTGGAGCCCACGTCATGTCAGATTCGCCTGGAGTCAGGGACGCTACACGTGAACGGACACTTACCGCTCCGCCCCTGGCCGCACACCGCCAACAGATCATCGACCTGCTCGACCCGCACAGCTTTCACGAACTGGATGCCCAGGCCGAGCACGACTGCGTGCACTTCGGCGCCGCCGCGCGCAAGGTCGCCGGCGACGGCATCGCTACCGGCCATGGCACCCTCGATGGCCGCCCCGTGGTGGTCTACGGCCACGACGGCAGTTTCCTCGGTGGCAGTTCCAGCCGTATCCATGCCCTGAAGATCGGCAAGGTGCTGGACATCGCCCTGCGCACCGGCGTCCCGGTGATCGCCCTCAATCACTCGTCCGGCCTGCGCATCCACGAGGGCGTCGACGCCGACTCGCAGTTCAGCCATGTCTTCTACAAGACCGTGCGCGCGTCGGGGGTGGTGCCGCAGATTTCCATCATCCTCGGCGACTGCATCGGCGGTGCGGCCTACACCCCGGCGCTGACCGACTTCATCATCATGGTCGACAACCAGTCGGCGCTGTTCCTCACCGGCCCCGCGGTGATCCGCCGCGCCACCGGCGAGGACGTGACCAAGGAAGAGATCGGCGGCGGCCTGCTGCACGCCAGCGAAACCGGGCTCGCGCATTTCCTCGTCGACAGCGCCGACGAGGCCCTGGCCCTGACCCGCGCCCTGCTCTCCTACCTGCCGCAGAACAACACCGCCCGCCCGCCGCAGCTGGACGGCCCGGCCAGCCAGCGCTACCCGACCCCGGCCGTCGCCAGCCTGGTGCCCGCGGAAAAGAACCTGCCATTCGATGTGCGCGAGCTGATCGACGGCTTCGTCGACGAGCAGTCGTTCCTTGAAGTGCATGCCCTGTTCGCGCGCAACATCGTGGTCGGCTTCGCCCGCCTGGGCGGGCAGAGCATCGGCATCGTGGCCAACCAGCCGTCGTGGCTGGCCGGTTGCCTGGACATCGATGCGTCGACCAAGGCGGCGCGCTTCGTGCGCCTGTGCGATGCCTTCGGCCTGCCCGTGCTGACCCTGGTCGACGTGCCCGGCTACCTGCCCGGCCGGGACCAGGAGCGCGCCAACGTGATCGGCGCCGGGGCCAAGCTGATGCACGCCTACTGCGAGGCCACGGTGCCGAAAATCGCCGTGGTGCTGCGCAAGGCCTACGGCGGCGCCTACCCCACCCTGGCCAACCGCTCGGCCACCGACCTGATCTTTGCCCTGCCCGGCGCGGAGATCTCGGTGATGGGTCCGGAGGGCGCCGTCGACGTGATCTTCCGCAAGGACATCGCCGCCGCCGACGATCCCCAGGCGCGGCGCACCGTCCTGATCGAGGACTACCGCCAGGCCCACGCCAGCGCCGAGTACTCGGCCAGCCGCACCTACATCGAGGGCCTGCTGCAGCCCGAGCAACTGCGCAACGCGCTGATCGCCAACTTCGCCCTGCTGCAGGACAAGATCAGCGGGCTCCCCGCGCGCCGGCATTCGAACATTCAACTGTGAAGGAGCATGGTCATGGCTATCCCAAGGAATCCCGCCAACGATTATGAGTACGACCAGGTGGCCCGACGCCTGGCCTGGGTCGTCGAGCAGACGGACACCGCCCTGCCCTACATCGGCGGCGCGCCGATCAGTGGCGAGCAGGTCAAGGGCACCTGCGAGAACTTCATCGGTTTCGTCGGCACGCCGCTGGGGGTCGCCGGCCCGCTGCGGATCGACGGCGAACGTGCCCGCGGCGACTTCATCGTGCCGCTGGCGACCACCGAAGGCGCGCTGGTCGCGTCGTTTTCCCGCGGCATGAACCTGATCACCGACAGCGGCGGTTGCACCGTCACCAGCCTCGACAACCAGCAGCCCTCCAGCGAACAGCCGGGCTATCGCTTCCTCGGCGATGCGCTGACCAAGGTGTCCGCGCTGGTCCTGCGCAGCCCCGCCGATGCGGCGCCGTTCGACGCCTGGCTGCGGCTGCACATGAGCGAAATCGTCGCCATCGCCAACGCCACCAGCAACCACGCGCGCCTGCTGGAACTGTCGCCGCTGCTGCACGGCGACCTGGTCGGCCTGGCGTTCACCTACGCCACCGGCGACGCCATGGGCCTGAACATGGCGACCAAGGCCAACGAGGCGGTGTGCCGCTTCATCAAGAGCGAATGCCCGCAGTGGGTCGACGGCTACTTCAACACCCTCGGTGGTGACAAACGCTTCGTCGCCGACCAGGCCAAGGGCCGCTACGTATCGGCCAGCGTGCGCATCCCCAAGGCCCTGGTGGAGCAGCGCCTGCGCACCACGCCGCGACGCATGCAGCGCTTCCTGCAGGCGTGCAACAGCCTGCTTGCCCAGCGCGGCGCCACCGCGCCGAACATTCATGTGGCCAATGCCCTGACCGCCCTGTTCATCGCCTGCGGCCAGGATCCGGCGTTCGTCACGGTGTCGTTCAAGAACGCCTGCACCACCCTCGACGTGCTGGACAATGGCGACCTGCTCGCCAGCGTCACCCTGCCCAACCTGATCGTCGGCACGGTCGGCGGCGGCACCCGCCTGCCGGCCCAGCAGGAATGCCTGCGCATGCTCGGCTGCGCCACGGATGCCCGCAAGCTGGCGGAAATCGCCGCCGCCGTGGCCCTCGCCGGTGAGATCTCGGTGGCCGGTGCGGTCAGCGCCGGCGAATTCACCCGTGCCCACACCACCCTCGGGCGCGGCCAGAACGCCGAGGCAGGCTCCGTGCAAGCGGCGGAGGCATGAGCATGGTCAGTCGCGTCCTGATCTGCTGTCGCGGGGAAATCGCCCACCGCTTCATTCGCACCTGCCAGCTGCTGGGCCTGGAGACCGTGGTGATCTACAGCGCCGACGATGACCAGGCGCCGTTCGTCCTCGCCGCCGACGCCACGGTGCGCGTCGCCGCCTGGGATCCGGCAACCCTGATCCCCACGGTGATCGGCGCGGCGCTGGACCACGGCGCCGACGCCGTGGCGCCCGGCTACGGCCCGTTGGCCGAGAATGCCCAGTTCGCCGAGGCCTGCGTGGCCGCCGGGCTGGTGTTCATCGGCCCCAACGCCGCCGCCGTGCGCCAGACCGGCGACAAGATCGCCGCCCGCGCCGCGGCGCAGCGGGCCCGGGTTCCGCTGGTGCCGGGACGGAGCATCGACGCCGACCTCGAGGCCGGCGCCCGCGCCGCCGCCGAGATCGGCTACCCGGTGCTGCTCAAGGCCGCCCTTGGCGGCGGCGGGCGCGGCATCCGTGTGGTGAGCCAGGCGGCGGACTTCGCCGGGGCGCTGGCCGAAGTGCGCCATGAAGCGCTCCGGGCCTTCGGCAGCGACCAGGTGTACCTGGAGAAATTCCTCGGCGAGACAGTGCGGCACATCGAAGTCCAGGTGGTCGCCGACCAGCACGGCCATTACCTGCACCTGGGCACACGCGAGTGCAGCGTGCAGCGCCGTCGGCAGAAAATCGTCGAGGAAGCCCCCGCACCGAACCTCAGCGACGACCTGCGCCGGCGCCTGCACGAGGCGGCCCTGGCCATGGCCCGCGAGGTCGCCTACGACAGTGTCGGCACGGTGGAATTCCTCGTGGATGCCAACGAGCAGTTCTACTTCATCGAGATGAACGCGCGGATCCAGGTCGAGCACCCGGTGACCGAGGCCATCACCGGTGTCGACATCGTCGAGCAGCTGATTCGCTCGGCCCAGGGCCTGCCCCTCGCCCTCAGCCAGGAGCAGGTGCAGTTCCACGGGCACGCCCTGGAGTTTCGCCTCTGCGCGGAAAGCGCCCATGGCGACTTCCTGCCCACCGGCGGGCGGGTGGTCGACTACCGCGTGCCCGAGGGGCCGGGGATTCGCGTCGATTCCGGCATTCGCATCGGCTCGCTGATGTCGCCGCTGTTCGACAGCCTGTGCCTGAAGCTGATCGTCAGCGCCGGCAACCGCGCCTTCGCCGTGCAGCGCGCCCGCGCCGCCCTCGACGAATTGCTGGTGGCCGGTTTCAGCAGCAACCTGCCGGTACACGCCTGGCTGCTGGCCTGGCCGCCCTTCGTCGAGGGGCGCTATGACCTGTCGATCTGCAACCACTTCCCCTCGGCCCATGCCCTGCCCGCCGAGGAGGCGCAGTTGCTGCAGGCGGTGGCGGCCCTGGCGCGCCACCTGCAGCCCGCCGCCGCGCCCGCCCCAGCGGCGGGCAACCCGGTCTCGACCTGGACCCAGCGCAACAGCCACTGGCAGTTGTCCTGATGTCACCCAAGGAGCATGCCCGCATGAGCAGATCAGCGCCCAATACCTCACTCTCGACCCTCGCCGGCAACGTCGAAGGCGACGCCGGCACGGCTCAGGTCCATATCGAGGAGCTGGGTGAGCAGCGTTACCAGGCGGTGTTCGCCGATGGCCGCACCGTCCTGCTGGAAGTGCTGCGCCAGGACGAACTGTCCCGGCACGGCACGCGACTGGCCCTGAATGTCGAAGGCCGGCGGCAGACCGTGCACTTCACCAGCACCGGCACGCACACGGCGATCCTCGACCACGCCGGCAATCGTCGCGAGATCAGCTGGCACGGCGCCAGGCGTCGGGAAGGCGGCGCCAGCAGCAGCCGCCGGGACTTCGGCAACAGCCTGCTGGCGCCGATGCCGGCCCGCGTGCTGGAGCTCCTGGTCGACGCCGACAGCCTCGTCGAAGAGAACCAGCCGTTGCTGCGCATCGAAGCGATGAAAATGGTCATGACCCTGTCGGCGCCCGGCCGCCGGCGGATCGAGGCCCTGCACGTGCAGGCGGAGGACAGCGTCCTCGCCGGCCAGTTGCTGATCACCTTCGCCCAGGCGGACTGAGCCTGCGGCACCCGCTCGTTTTTCTCATCTCAAAGGAACTGAAATGACACTGGAAGCCCGCCTTATCCGCTATTGCGACGACCTCACCTATGCCGCCATCGACCCCGCGGCCGTGGAGATCGCCAGCCGCTCGCTGCTCGACGCCCTCGGCGTGTCCTTGGCAGGTGCCCGTGACGACGGGGTCAGGGTGCTCGCCGGGATCGTCGAAGACTGGGGCGGCCAGCCGCAGAGTCGTGTCCTTGGTCGCCGCCAGGCGCTGCCCGCGCCGGCCGCGGCGCTGCTCAACGGCGCCGCCGCGCGGGTCCTGGATTTCGATGATGTGGCCGACCCGCTGGGCACCCACCCGAGCGTGGCCATCCTCCCGCCCCTGCTGGCGATCGCCGACCTGATCGATGCCCCGCTCGACCGCGAGGCGTTCATCAGCGCCTTCGTCCTCGGCCAGGACCTGTCCATTCGCCTGTCCCGGGCGCGCAAGGAAACCCTGCTGGAGAGCGGCCGCTACGACCTGTGCAAGGTGATCGCAGCGACAGCCGCCGCCGGCAAGCTCTACGGCCTGCGCGGCAACCAGTTGCAGCACGCCCTCGGCATCGCCTACACCAGCGCCCTGGGGGAAACCCAGTGCATGATCGATGGCGCCTCGACGGTGTTCTACCAGCAGGGCCTGGTGGCGGCCAACGCGGTGCGCGCGGTGATCCTCGCCGCCAACGGCTTCACCGGCGCCAGCCAGTTCCTCACCGGCCGCTGGGGCTACTACAACGCCTTCGAACCCGGCTCGGCGCTGGAAACCATCGACGCCGAGCTCGGTACCCTGTTCAGCAACACCGACGGGATCGCTTTCAAGCCCTACCCGACCTGCCGGCCGAACACCTCGGCCGTGGCCCTGGCCCTGGAACTGGTGGGCGGGCGCCGCCTGAGCGCTGCCGAGGTGGTGCGCATCGACATCCGCACCAACCGCCAGATCCATGACCTGGTCAGTGCCCCGGTGGAGCGCAAGCAGGCGCCGACCACGGTGGTCGAGGCGCGTTTCAGCCTGGCCTACAACGTCGCCACGGCCCTGGCCAGCGGCGACCTGTTCATCGACGACTTCACCGAGCAGGCGATCCTGCGTCCGCAGATCATCGCCTTGAGCCGCAAGATCTTCCCGGCCCACGACCCGGCCTGCGAAATCGCCGAGCTGGGTACCCACGGCAAGATCAAGGTGCGCATCGAGCTGACCGATGGCACGGTTCTGCAGGGCGAGGTCAGCCACGCCAAGGGCAACCCGCGCAACCCGATGAGCCAGGAAGAACTGCTGCACAAGTTCGACAAGTGCCTGGCCTATTCGGACGCGCCTCATGCCCGGGCGCACGCGGCCACGGTGATCGACTGGATCTTCGATCGCGACGGCATCAACCCCGCCTACACCGTGCTGGCCCAGGCCCTGCACGCGCCGCTTTGAGCCGGGCGACCGGATAAGCCTGTTGGGGCTGCTCTGCAGCCCTTCGCGGGCAAGCCACGCTCCTACGGCAATCCTGTGGGAGCGAGCTCGCTCGCGAAGGGCCGCAAAGCGGCCCAATACGCCTGTTGTCGTTCAGGTGCACTCCCTTCAGGACACCTTGTCCACCTCCACCACCGCAATGCGCCTCGGCGCCCCGCGCTCCACCGGCCCGCCCTCGATCTGCGCGATCAGGTCGAGCTGACGCTGCCGCGCCAGGACGATCGAGCGGGTCTTGATGTGCCCGTAGCCGCGAATGCTCTCCGGCACCCGCGCCCAGCTCACCAGCAACGGCAAGGTGTCGGCGTTCAGCCGCGGCAGCAGGGACAGCAGCGTGCGCTGGTAGTCGTCGAGCAAGTGCCGCTCTTCACGCCGCTCCTTGAGCAGACCGAACGGGTCGAGCGCCGTGTGACGCAGGAAGCGCAGCCCGGCCAGCGCGCGGAACACCGGGATGATCCAGCCCGAGACCTTGATCTTGCGCGGCTCGCCGGCCTGCTTGCGAAACACATCCAGCAACGGCGGCGCCAGGTGGAAGGTCACCCGCGGCCGACCGACGAAGGACTCGCCAAGGCTGCGCAGGAACGCCGGCGAGCTGTGCAGGCGCGCCACCTCGTATTCATCCTTGAAGGCCATCAGCTTGAACAGGTTGTGGGCCACCGCGTGGGCCAGGGTGAGATCGCCCAGGCTCGCGCTGGCCTGCACCACCTGCTCGACCAGCTCGCGGTACCGGCCGGCGTAGCGTTGATCCTGGTAGTCCACCAGGAACGCGCTGCGCTGCTCGACGACCTGCTCCAGGGTGCGCGGCGGCGGCGCTTCGCTGTGCATGAGCGGGTTGATCTGGGCATCGACGAACGCAGGATCGGCGGCCAGCAGGCGCCCCCAGGCGAACGCCAGCCGGTTGGCCTGGACATCGCCGCCATGGATTTCCAGCGCCCGGTCCAGGGCACTGAACGCCAGGGGCACGGCGCCCTGCTGCCAGGCATAGCCGAGCAACAGGATGTTCGCCTGCATCGGCCCGACCACCGCCGCCGCCACCTCCCGCGCATCCACGGACAGGTAGTGCTCGGCGCCGACGATGTCGCTCAGGCGCTTGGCGATCGCCGCCGTCTCCAGGCGCAGGGTGGCGTCCTGGAGCATGGCCCCGGCCTGGACTTCGCTGGTGCTGGCGATCACCCGCGAGCGGCCGCGCTGCAGCACGTTCAGGGCTTCGTCTTCCGAGGCCACGGCGAGGTCGGAGGCGATCAGCACGTCGGCGCAGGCGCGGTCGATGCGGTGCTGATGCAGGTGTCGGGCGTCATGGGCGAAGCGGATATGGCTGAACACCGAGCCGCCTTTCTGGGCGAAGCCGGTGAAGTCCAGGACCGACACCTCGAGCCCCTGCAGGTGCGCGGCCATGGCGATGGTGCCGGCCATGGTCACCACGCCGGTACCACCAACGCCGGTGAGCAGCAGCTCGAAGGTGCGCGCGAACTCCACGCGACGTGGCGGCGTCAGGGCATCCGCGCGGACCAGCACATCGGCGCCGGCAACCGCTGCCCGCCGCGGCTTGGCCGGGGTGCCGGTGACCGTGACGAAGCTCGGGCAGAAGCCCTTGACGCAGGACTGGTCGAGGTTGCAGGAGTCGGCCTCGATGCTGCGCTTGCGGCCGAACGCGGTATCCACCGGCACCACCGACAGGCAGTTGGACTTGGTCTGGCAATCGCCGCAGCCTTCGCAGACCTGCTGGTTGATCACCACCCGCGAGCGCACCTTGGCCGGCGGCGCGCGCTTGCGCCGGCGGCGGGCTTCGGTGGCGCAGACCTGGTCGAAGACCAGCACGCTGACCCCGCGCACCTCGCGCAGGCGCCGCTGAACGCTGTCCAGGCTGTCGCGGTGATAGACCTGGACGCCCTCCGGCAGGCTGTCGCGCGCCTTGTAGCGGCTCGGGTCGTCCGCCACCACGACCACCTCGCGCACCCCTTCGCCGCGTACCAGCTCGACCACCTGGCGCACGCTCAGGGTGCCGTCCACCGGCTGGCCGCCGGTCATCGCCACCGCATCGTTGTAGAGCACCTTGTAGGTGATGTTGGCGTTGGCCGCGATGGCCTGGCGGATCGCCAGGTAGCCGGAATGGAAGAAGGTGCCGTCGCCCATGTTCTGGAAGATGTGCGGGGTCGCGACAAAGGCCATCTGCCCGAGCCAGTCCACGCCCTCGCCGCCCATCTGCACGCTGCCGCTGGTGGCGCGGTCGGGCATGCGCGCGGCCAGGGCATGGCAACCGATGCCGAGCCGCGCCTCGCTGCCCTCGGGCAACTGGGTCGAGGTGTTGTGCGGGCAGCCCGAGCACAGGTACGGGGTGCGCTTGAGCCAGTGGAAGTCGCGCGATACCGGCCCCTCGATCCAGTAGCGCGGCACGTCGATGTCCAGGCCGAACGGCGCCAGGCGCGTCGCCAGGACCCAGAGGATGCGCGACGGCCGCAGCTCTTCGACCACCGACAGCAGCGGCTGCCCGCGCTCATCCAGCTTGCCGATGATCAACGGGCGGTTTTCCGGGCGGGCATTGAACAGGCTGCGCTTGAGCTGGTCCTCGACGATGCCCTGCTTTTCCTCGATGACCAGCACCCGCTCGCAGCGTCTGGCCCAGGCGTCCAGGACCGGCGACAACGGATGCACGACACGGATGCTGAGCAGGGCGATGCCGGCCTTCTCCAATGCCTCCAGCGACACGCCGCCCTGCTCCAGGGCCTCGCGCACGTCGCCGTAGGCTTTACCGACGGCGGCAATCAGCAGCCGCGGAAAGGCCGGCGCGGTTTCCACCCGGTCCAGGGGATTGGCGCGGATGAAGCGCCGCGCCGCCTCCAGCTTGTGCGGAAAACGCCGCTCGATCTGCATGCCGGGCAGGTCCGGCCAGCGCCAGTGCAGACCGTCCGGGCCGGGATCGACCTCGGGCCGGGTGAAGTCGGGCGCCGCCAGGGTATCGACCGAGCGCGAGGCCTCGACGGTTTCGGTGATGGCCTTGAAGCCGACCCACAGCCCGGAACAACGCGACAGCGCCCAGCCCCACAAGCCGCAGTATTCATAGTCGCCGAGCCCGACCGGATGGATCACCGGCAGCCCCCAGGCGATCAAGGCCTGGTCCGACTGGTGGGACATCGACGAGGAGACGCAGCCATGATCGTCACCGGTGACCACCAGCACCCCGCCATGGGGCGAGGCACCGTAGGCATTGCCGTGCTTCAGGGCGTCACCGGAGCGGTCGACGCCGGGGCCCTTGCCGTACCACATGGCGAACACCCCATCGTGCAGGCGCGCCGGGTCGCTTTCCACCCGCTGCGTGCCGATCAGCGCGGTCGCCGCCAGGTCTTCGTTGATCGCCGGCTGGAAGCGCACGTTGGCTTTTTCCAGCAGCGGCTTGACCCGCCACAGTTCCTGATCCAGGCCGCCGAGGGGCGAGCCGCGGTAGCCGCTGACGAAGCCCGCCGAATTGATCCCTGCCGCGCGGTCCGCCGCGGCCTGGGCCAGCAGCAGGCGGACCAGCGCCTGCTGGCCGCTGAGGAAGATCTTTCCGGGCGGCTCGTCCAGGCCGCGCAGGTAACGGGAGTCCAGCCGATACGCCGAGTCCAGAGTCATGTCCGAGCCCCTTCGCTGTGCGCGCGAGGTGAGTGGGAAGGCGTGACGGCCAGGCGTTTCAGGCCTTGCCGGGCGATCTGGATCACCTCCTGCAGCACGGTGTCGTCGCCGATGTGGTTCATCAGCAGCAGCACCAACTGGGCGTGGAGCAGGTGCCCGGTGGCGGCGTCGAGGTCCTGGCAGGCGTCCGTCAGCAACTGGTAGGTGCGGTCCGGGTTGCTCAGGCGGCATTGCGTGACCAGGCCAGCGCCCGGTGAAGTGGCGGATCGGCTCATGACACGTACTCCTGTGCGTGGACCGGCAGCCCGGTGGCCGCCGCGAGGGCAATCGAACGCTCGATGGTCGCTGGATCGGGGAACGCGAGGATGGTCAGCACATGCTGGTCCGGACGCACGATCAGCACGTCCCCCGGCTGCAGGCCGTAGCGCGCGGCGACCAGGCCGTGCTGATCCCACACCAGGTCCTGCCCCGGTGCGGGCTCGCCGGCGCTCACCACCAGCAGATCGGCCGGATAGGCCGAGGCAATCGCCGCCGGCACGCGGCCTGGCGCCGGCTCGTAGAACAGCACGCTGAAGCCGCGCCGCCCCAGGTGGTCGAGCAGCCAGGCGGGTTCGCCGTGGATACTGACCGGGGCGTCCGGCGCGGCCGTGCCGGGGACGATCCGGGCACCGCCGGGGTGGACGAACTGACCGAACAGGCCCACCCCTTCCAGGCGTGCAGGCCGGGACAGCCGCCCGGAGTTGATCAGCGCACGCCCCCACGAGGTGGTGCCGGCCAGGGCCAGCGCCGCTTCGCGCAGCACATGAGCGGCGCGGCTCGGCGGGGTGATGAAATCGGCGCTGCGGGTGGAGTTGAGGATGTTTTCGTCGGCGGCGAACACCCGCTCCTCGTCGTAGGAGTGCAGCAGCGACGGCGATGCCCCGTGCAGGAGGATGCCGGCCAGGCGCCAGGCGAGGTTGTCGGCATCCTGGATCCCGCCATTGCCGCCACGCCCGCCGAACGGGCTGACCTGATGCGCGCTGTCGCCCGCGAAGATCACCCGCGAGTGGACGAAGCGCTCCAGGCGTCGGCAGCGGAAGGTGTAGACGCTGATCCAGTCGATGCGCAGCGGCGTGTCTTCGCCGAACATCGCCCGCAGCCGCGCGGCGACCCGCTGCGGTTCGCGCTCGACGGCCGGGTCGGCCTCCGGCCCCAGCTGGAAATCGACACGCCACAGGTCATCCGGCTGCTTGTGCAGCAGCACCGAATGGTTGGGGTGAAACGGCGGGTCGAACCAGAAACGCCGTTCGGCGGGAAAGTCCGGCTTCATCTCCACGTCGACGATCAGGAAGTGATCGTCGAAGACCTTGCCGATGAACGGCAGGTCCAGCGCCGTGCGCACCGTCGAGCGCGCGCCGTCGCAGGCGACCAGCCAGTCGCACTGCAAGCGGTAGGCGCCGTCCGGGCATTCGATGCTCAGGGTCGCGCCGAGGGGCTGCTGGTCGACGCCGACCACCCGGCTCAGGCAGCGCAGGTCGACCAGGCCGGTGGCCAGGCAGGCCTGCACCAGCCATTCCTCGATGTAGGTCTGCTGGATGTTGAGAAACGCGGGACTGCGAAAGCCGGGCTCCGGCTGGAAGTCGAAACTGAACACTTCCTGGTCCTTGTGGAAGACCCGGCCGAGCTGCCAGTCGACGCCCTTTTCCCGCAGCGCCTGCGGCAGGCCGAGACGGCCGAGGATTTCCAGGCTGCGCTGGGCGAAGACAATCGCGCGGGAACCTTCGATCAAGGTCTGCCGTGCCTCCACCACTACGCTCGCCACACCGCGACGGGCGAGGTCGAGGGCCAGGGTCAGGCCCACCAGGCCGGCACCGACAATCGCGATAGGCACCTTGCGCAGCGTACCGAGCCGAAGCTCCGGGGGGGTTGCATAGGTCAAGCTTGACGGCTGATGCATGGTTCGTCGCCTCCGATGGCAAAGTGCTGCGTTGAGAAACGCAAACAGGGTCCGCCGAAGGAAGTTAGCTCTCTTGCGCTTAGTTCGCAAGAACGCCAAAAACCCAGAGATATAGCGAATAAAACTAGGGCTATCGCGCTTTATTCAGCTTCGCTGGTAACGCTAGGCCAGCACCAGCTATCGCTAAAACCGGGAAAAAACCAATTAAAACAGGGCAATAATCGACAAATAGGGTGCCTCAGCAAGACCAGACTGGACCTGTATCACAGGTCTGAAAGACACAGAAAAACAATGTTGCAAGCGATCTATTCGTGAACTACTTTGTTTCCTGGCAACACCCACGTTGAGCGTCACGGACCCACCCGGCCGTCGCAGCCACAGCCCATGGAACGGCAACGGCATTGAGATTTCAGGAGAAGACATGCTCGACATCACCCCGGAAAGCACCGCGTCCGCCCCGCTTCAGCGCGCCGGCGATGAACCGCTGACGGTGCTCTGCACCCTGCTCTCGCGCGCCGACAACACGCCCCTGCACCAGCGGCGCAAAGGCCCGCTGCAGATGCTCGACCTCTACGGCGAAGTGCTCGGCGATCCGGCCAGCACGCCCAACGCCTTCGAAGCGCAGCCCAACCTCAACTACGAGAAATGGACCGAATACTGGCGCAAGACCCACGGCCCGCGCTTCACCCACGCGCTGCCGATCCAGGCCGATGGCCGCCATCCGCTGCTGCGCTATGACCAGATCCACCGGGTCAGCGCCGGCCCGTCCAGCCTGCGCCCGCTGCCGTACCTGCCGCCGCTGGACGCGGACGGCCGGCTGTTCGACACGGTGATCGGCCATGTGCCCGAGCACGAGCGCCCGGAATGGGACGGCATCGCCTACCTCGGCTTCGCCAACACCGATGCCCTGCAGGTCACCTTCGGCCACGAGGAGATCACCCGGGCGATCCTGCCCGAGGACCAGGTGATCTTCCGCGAGCTGTGCCCGATCCTCTGCCGGCAGCACATCGTCATCCCCAACCCGACGTCGAGGGAGTCGATCCTGCTGATCAGCCTGGTGCGTCGCGCCCCCGCGCTGGGCCGCGAGCAGTTCCAGCAGCGCTGGCTGCACGACTACGCGCCGCGCCTGCTGGCCCAGCCCGCCACCCAGCGCCTGGTGCGACGCTACGTGCAGTTGCACAACATCGGCCCGGTGGACGCCGACCAGCCGCTGTACCACGAAGTGGGCAAGGACATCGACGGCGTGGCCATCACCGCCTTCGCCACCATCACCGACCTGGAGGAGTTCCTCGGCGATCCGCAGATCGCCGCGCTGCTCCACGACCAGGCGCAGCTGATCGACCCGCAGCAGCATGAGTACTGGACCGCCCTGGCCTTCCAGGTGGTCAATCAACTGCCCGCGGAAACCCGCACCGCCACTCCCGGCCCTGCCCGCCAGGTCGCCGACGCACACGCTTGAGCAGCACGCTGATCGCCCCCATCCCCTTATGGAACAAGTGGAGATGCACCCATGCCCAATGAATGGTCACCTTCCTCCTGGCGTGAAAAGAATGCCCTGCATTTGCCCGAATACGCCGACCCCGAGCGCCTCGCCGCCGTCGAGGCGCAACTGAGCGACAGCGTGCCGCTGGTCCTGGCCTCGGAGGTCCGCTCGCTGAAGTCGCGCCTCGCCCAGGTCGCGCGGGGCAAGGCGTTTCTCCTGCAGGGCGGCGACTGCGCCGAATCCTTCGCCGAATTCAGCCCCGGTGGCGTGCGCGACCTGTTCCGGGTGTTCCTGCAGATGTCCACGGTGCTGGCCTTCAGCACCGGGGTGCCGGTGGTCAAGGTCGGGCGCATCGCCGGGCAGTTCGCCAAACCGCGCAGCTCGCCGGTGGAAACCATCGATGGCGTGACCTTGCCCAGCTACCTCGGCGATATCATCAACTCGATCGAGTTCACCGAGCAGGCGCGCCGTCCCGATCCCGAGCGGATCCTGCAGGCCTACCATCAGGCCAACGCGACCATGAACCTGCTGCGTGCCCTGGGTCGCAGCGGTTTTTCCGACATGCGCCACGTGCAGCAGTGGAATACCCGCTTCATTGCCGGCGCGCCGGAAGGACGGCGCTACCAGGTGATCGGCCGGCGCATCGAGGAAGCCCTGGCCTTCATGAATGCCTGCGGGGTTTCGCCGGAATCGGTCCAGGCCCTGCGCGAAACCGAGCTGTTCACCAGCCACGATGCGCTGCTGCTGAACTACGAGGAAGCCTTCACCCGCCTCGACTACACCAGCGACGAATGGTACGACTGCTCGGCGCACATGCTGTGGATCGGCGAACGCACGCGGGGCATCGACGGCGCCCATGTGGAGTTTCTCAAGGGCGTGAAGAACCCGGTCGGCCTCAAGTGCGGCCCCACCCTGAAGGAACAGGACCTGCTGCGCCTGATCGAAGCGCTCAACCCGCAGAACGAGGCCGGCCGCCTGACCCTGATCGTGCGCATGGGCGCCGATGTCCTCGCCGAACGCCTGCCGCAACTGGTGCGCGCGGTCAAACGCGAGGGCCACGATGTGATCTGGTCGGTCGACCCGATGCATGCCAATACCATCAAGTCCAGCAGCGGCTACAAGACCCGGCGCTTCGCCTCGGTGATCACTGAAGTCGAGCGCTTCTTCGATGTGCACCACGCCGAAGGCACCCATGCCGGCGGCGTGCACCTGGAAATGACCGGCGCCGATGTCACCGAGTGCACCGGCGGCGGCCAGCGCATCTGCGACGACGACCTGAGCAACCGCTACCACACCCACTGCGACCCGCGCCTGAACGCGACCCAGGCCCTGGAGCTGGCGTTCCTCATCGCCGAGAAGCTGAAGGTCGACCAGCCCGCCCGGCCCAACCTGGAACTGGCGCTCTGAGCGACGTTTCCAGCGGCCGCAAAAAAGCCCATCCGACGCTCGTCGGATGGGCTTTTCAATGCCCCGCTCAGACCTCCGTGAGCATGGCCTCGCGGTCGAAACGACGGATCTCCGCCAGGCGATTTTCCCGCACCTTGTTGGGCCATTGCGGATCCGCCAGCAACATCCGCCCCAGGGCCACCAGGTCCACCGCACCGGACTGCAGCTGACCGAGCACCGGCGTCAGGTCGCCCTGCCCGGCGTCCGCGCTTTCGTTGCCGCGCAGTTGGGCGATCGAGTACACCTTGTCCAGCCCGACGCTGCCCACCATCATCACCGGCTTGCCGCTCAGGCGCCGGGTCCAGGCCGCCAGGCTGTCGCTGCTGCCGGCGAAGGCCGGCTCCCAGCAACGCCGGGTACTGACGTCGAAGATATCGACACCGGCATCCACCAGGATCTCGAGAAAGACCTTCAACTGCTCGGCGTCCTCGACGATCCGCGCGTCGTAGTCGCTGATCTTCCACTGGGAGAAGCGGAACAGGATCGGGAAGCCGGGGCCCGTCGCCTCGCGCACCGCCCGCACGATGCGCGCGGCCAGGCGGGTGCGGTTGGCCAGCGAGCCGCCGTACTCATCGTCGCGCTGGTTGCTGCGCTGCCAGATGAAGCTGTCGATCAGGTACTCGTGGGCGCCGTGGATCTCCACCCCGTCGAAGCCGACGGCCTGGGCGTCCCGGGCCGCCTGGGCGTAGGCCTCGATCACCTCCTCGATATCCGCCAGGGTCATCGCCTTGACCAGCACTTCGTCGCCTTCCCTGATCTCCATCGGGCCGTAGCCCGGCACCTGGGGCGACGGTGCCATGCCCAGGCGGCGGATCGGCCCGACGTGCCACAACTGCGGGACGATCCGCGCGCCCGCCTTGTGCACCGCGGCCACCACCGCCTTCCAGCCGTCCAGGGCCTGCTCGCCAGACAGGTCGGGCACATGGTTGTAGCCATGGGCCGCCGGATGGCCGATGCAGGTGCCTTCGGTGACGATCAGCCCGACGCCGCCTTCGGCGCGGCGCCGGTAATAGGCGACCGATTGCTCGCCGGGTATGCCCCCGGGCGAACGCTGGCGGGTCATGGGGGACATGACGATGCGGTTTCTCAGGGTATGCGCGCCGAAGGCGATGGGGTTGAACAGCACCTGGTGCTGAGGGTCGTGCGCTTGACTCATGATCTGCTCCTGAACGGATTCGCGGGAAGGAAACGGCACCAAAGGTGGCCCCTCACGCGGTGCTGGCCAGGAATCCGCCGTCGATACGCAGGTTCGCGCCATTGATATAGGCCGCCTTCGGGCTGGAGACGAAGGCGACCAGGTCGGCCACTTCATGGGGGCGTCCCAGGCGCCCCACCAGGGTCGGCGAAATCTCCGTGGCGATCTTGCTCTCGATCGCCTGCCAGTCCCCTTCCCAGGCATTTTTCTGCGCCACCGACTGCCAGTGCTGCTCCGCGGCCGGGGTCAGCACATCGCCGGGGCTGATGCAGTTGGAGGTGACGCCGGTGCCGCCGAACTCCTTGGCGAAGGTCACCGCCAGGCTCACGCAGGCAGCCTTGGTCGCCGCATAGGCACCGAAATTGGCGAACGGACGGGTCGCGGCGATGCTGCCCAGGGTGATGATCCGGCCCCAGCCGCGATCGATCATCGCTGGGGCCAGCAGGCGCACCAGGCGGATCGCCGAGCCGACGTTCTGGTCATACAGCTTCAGCCAGTCGTTGGCCTCGCTGTCCAGCACCGGCGTGGGGGGAAACGCGCCCGCATTGGCGACCAGGATATCGATGCCACCGAAGGCCGCCAGCGCCAGCTCGGCCACCTCGCTGGCCTGTTCGTCGCTGACCAGGTCGCCACAGGCCAGCGCGGCCTTGCCGCCGGCCTCGCGGATGGCACTCACCACCGCCTCGCTCTCCGGCCGGCGCCGGCCATGCACCACCACCTCGACACCTTCGGCGGCCAGCGTCAGGGCAATCGCCCTGCCGATGCCGCTGTTGCTGCCGGTGACCAACGCTCGTTTACCCGCCAGTTGCAAATCCATTTATTCACCTCGACGATTGGTAGTGTCACGATTTCAGTTGTGCACGGGCGCCCCGCCGCTGCTGTCGACCTTGACCGTCAGCGCGCACAGCAGCGCACACAGCGCCGTCAGCGCGGCGATCAACAGCAGCACCGCACTGAACGACTGTTGATAGACCGCCGACAGCAGTTGCCCCAGGGCAGGCCTGTCGGCGCTGGCGGCCTGTTCCAGCAGCGCGCCCAGTTGACCGCTGGCCACCTGCCCGGCCCACTCGCCGAGCCGCGCCGGGTCGAGCAAGGCCTGTTCGCTGGCCAGCTGGTGCAGGCCCGACGCCGTGTAGCCCACCAGCAAGGCCCCGATGATGGCGATGGCGACGGCTTCGCCGGCCACACGCATGGTGGTGAAGATCCCGGCGGCCATCCCGGCGCGCTCCTTGGGCACCACGCTCATCGACAGGCCGTCCATCAGTCCCCAGGGCAAGCCGCTGCCAATGCCAATGACCAGCATCGCCGGGACCACGCTCCAGACATCCGCGCCCGCCTCCAGGGTGAACGCCAGCCAGCACTCGCCCAGCGCGGCCAGGAGCAGGCCGGCGCCGCACAGGTGACCGGGGGCGATGTGCCGCGACAGGGCGCCCGCCAGCAACGGCACGATCAGCATGGGCGCGGTCAGCGGCAGGATGGCCAGGCCGACGCGGGTCTCGTCGTAGCCCTGGATGCCGATGAACCAGATCGGCAGGTACACCAGCAAGGCGACAAAGCAGAACCCGGTGGAGATGGGCAGCAACTGCACCCCGACAAAGCGCGGGTAGCGGAACAGGCTGAGGTCGAGCATGGCCGCGCGGGACTTGAGTTCGACCAGGACGAACAGCAGCAGCAGCCCGGCGCTGCCCAGCAGCAAACCGATCACCAGCGGATGCCCCCAGCCCTTTTCCGGCCCCGAGACGATCCCGAGGGTCAGCGCGCCGAGGGCCAGGGTGAACAAGGCGATACCCCACCAGTCGATGCCCTTGGCGTTGGTATCACGGGACTCGTTGACCTTCTGGAAACTGAACAGGAAGACCAGCAGCGACGCCAGGGCAATCCCGAAGAACAGCGAGCGCCAGCCCAGGTGGGCAATCAGCACCCCAACCAGCATCGGCCCGAATGCCAGGCCGATGCCGAATGAGGTGCCGAGGAAACTGAAGGCGCGCAAACGCAGGTGATCGTCGAACTCCTGGGCGATCAGCGCGGAGGCCGAGGTCAGCGTCAGCGCCCCGGCGATCCCTTCGATACCGCGCAGGACATTGAGCACGCCGATGCTCGGGGCGAGGCCGATCAGCAGCGAGGTGAGGAAAAACAGCAGCAGACCCGAGATGAAGCATCGCTTGCGACCGAATCGGTCCGCCAGCGCACCACCCGCCATCACACAGCTGCCGAAGGCGACGTTGTAGGCATTGACCACCCCGCCCAGTTCCAGCAGCGAACCACCCAGGTCACGGGCGATCATTGGCGTGGCGATGGCCGGGCCGGTGAACACGATGGGAATGATGATGCCGGCTGCGCACAGCGGAAGGAGCACGGAGTAGCGGTTCTTCAGGACCGGGTGAATGTGTTCTTCATGGAGCTCTTGCGAAATGCCCATTTAGTCATGCCCTCGACTCAAAAAAATCCTCTCGACCTCTGCCGGTCATCCCGGTCGCGGGTCGGTACACCAGAAAGAAGCGGATTTTATGCTCTCACGCTGATAGATCGCATGCAACCTAAATAATCGAGACAACAGGCAAGGCGCAACGACGCCGCCCGGCGCACAGGCATGGGTGCCGGGAAGGTTTGGCGGAGGGAATGGCGAAGGAAATGCAGAAACAAAAAAAGCGGCCAATGGCCGCTTTCTTTGTAGCTTCCGGGTGTTCAGTGGGCCCTGGAAGCTCGATATGGCGCAGCGGACGGGACTCGAACCCGCGACCCCCGGCGTGACAGGCCGGTATTCTAACCGACTGAACTACCGCTGCGTATCGCACGAACTTGCGTTCGTTTGAAACTGGGATCTGGCCTGAAGGCTTCGGTGCCTTCGGACCTCAAACCGCTCATCGAGCGATCTGGAGAAAAGTGGCGCAGCGGACGGGACTCGAACCCGCGACCCCCGGCGTGACAGGCCGGTATTCTAACCGACTGAACTACCGCTGCGCATGTGGACTTGCGTCCTGTTCCTCTCTGGTAGACCGTTTCTTGCGAAGCGATCCGGGTCAGGAACGTTCTCAGGAAGTGGTGGGTGATGACGGGATCGAACCGCCGACCCTCTGCTTGTAAGGCAGATGCTCTCCCGGCTGAGCTAATCACCCTTCGTAACTTACGTCCCATCGCGTCACTGCTGTTGCTGTTTCGCTTTGTTTCGTTTGCTTCGCTGAGGCCGCGAAATTTACGCAGGTAACGAACCTAAGTCAATACCCCCATTGAAGTTTTTTTTCAAAAAGGGCAAAAAAAGCGTTTTCCCCGTATCCCTCTCGACCGCAAGCGGTAGCACAAACTTGCCGTTTCACAACCACGAACCGCGAGAAACGCCAGCGGTTACTGGTAGATCATCTTCTTGGTCATGCCGCCGTCGACGACGAACTCCTGGCCGGTGACGAACCCGGCATTCTTCGACAGCAACCAGGACACCGCCGCCGCCACGTCTTCCACCGTCCCTACCCTGCCCGCCGGATGCTGGGCATGGTCGGCGTCGCTGAGAGGCTCGGCACGCCGCACGGAAGGATCACGGGCATCGATCCAGCCGGGGCTGACCGCATTGACCCTGATCTCCGGGCCCAGGCTCATGGCCAGGGCATGGGTCAGCGCCAGCAGGCCGCCCTTGCTCGCCGCGTAGGCCTCGGTGTCCGGCTCGGACTGGCCGGCACGGGTCGAGGTCAGGTTGACGATGGCCCCGCAATGCGCGCGCAGGTAAGGCGCGCAATGCTTGGCCAGGAGCATCGGTCCGCCCAGGTTGACCGCCAGCACGCGATTCCAGTGCTGCAGGCTGAGGCTTTCCAGGGTGGTGTTGTGCGGATCGGCGATCGCCGCGTTGCACACCAGGGCATCGAGGCGACCGAACTGACCAAGGACTTCGGCCACGCCGAGGGTCACCTGGACCTCGTCGGAGACATCCATGCCGACGAACCAGGCGTTATCGCCCAGCACCTTGGCGACCTTGGTCCCGCGCACCCGATCGAGGTCGGTGAGCACCACCTGCCAGCCCTCGGCGATCAGCCAGGCAGCGATGCCCAGGCCGATGCCGCGGGCGGCGCCGGTGACCAGCGCCACGCGACCGTTATGGCTGCTCTCGGCAACCGACCAGTCGATCACAGCGCGGCCAGCCCGCGCGCGAGGTCGGCCTTGAGGTCGGCCACGTCTTCCAGGCCCACGGCGACGCGGATCAGGCTGTCGCGGATACCGGCGGCTTCACGCTCCTGCGGCGACAGGCGGCCGTGGGAGGTGGTACCCGGGTGGGTGATGGTGGTCTTGCTGTCGCCGAGGTTGGCGGTGATCGAGATCAGTCGGGTGGCATCGATGAAGCGCCATGCGCCCTCCTTGCCGCCCTTGACCTCGAAGCTCACCACCGCGCCGAAGCCCTTCATCTGGCGCTTGGCCAGGTCGTGCTGCGGATGGCTTTCCAGCCCGGCGTAGTGAACCTTGTCGATGCCGTCCTGCTGCTCCAGCCACTCGGCCAGCTCCTGGGCATTGGCGCAGTGCGCGCGCATGCGCAGGTTCAGCGTCTCCAGGCCCTTGAGGAAGACCCAGGCGTTGAACGGGCTCAGCGACGGGCCGGCGGTACGGATGAAACCGACCACTTCCTTCATCTGCTCGCTGCGACCGGCGACCACGCCGCCCATGCAACGGCCCTGGCCGTCGATGAACTTGGTCGCCGAGTGCACGACGATGTCCGCGCCCAGTTGCAGCGGCTGCTGCAGGGCCGGGGTGCTGAAGCAGTTGTCCACCACCAGCTGGGCACCCTTGGCGTGGGCGATTTCCGCCAGCGCGGCGATGTCCACCAGTTCGGCCAGCGGGTTGGATGGCGACTCGACGAACAGCAGCTTGGTATTGGCCTTGATCGCCTGTTCCCAGGCGTTCAGATCGGCCAGCGGCACATAGTCGACCTGCACGCCGAAGCGCTTGAAGTACTTCTCGAACAGGCTGATGGTCGAACCAAACACGCTCTGCGAGACCAGCACATGGTCGCCGGCGCTGCACAGGGCCATGACCGTGGCGAGGATCGCGGCCATGCCGGTGGAGGTCGCCACCGCCTGCTCGGCGCCTTCCAGGGCGGCGATGCGCTCCTCGAAAGCCCGCACGGTGGGGTTGGTGTAGCGTGAATAGACGTTGCCTGGAACCTCGCCGGCGAACCGCGCCGCGGCATCGGCCGCGGTCCGGAACACGTAGCTGGAGGTGAAGAACAGCGGGTCGCTGTGCTCACCTTCCGGCGTGCGATGCTGGCCGGCGCGTACCGCCAGCGTATCGAAAGCGACCCCTTCGAGGTCGCTGTCCAGGCGCCCGGCATCCCATTCCTGTGTCATGCCGCTGCTCCCCTTATCAGTTGTTGTGAAGGTCGATGATCGCGCTGACTGCCTGGTTCTTGGCCTTGGCGAGGTCGTTGCGCGCTCGCTCGATGCGCTCCAGGTAGGCTTCGTCGACGTCACCGGTGACGTACTGGCCGTCGAATACCGCGCAGTCGAAGTGCTCGATCTTGATCTTGCCGCCGCCAACCGCTTCGATCAGGTCCGGCAGGTCCTGGTAGACCAGCCAGTCGGCGCCGATCAGGTCGGCGACATCCTGGGTGCTGCGGTTGTGAGCGATGAGTTCGTGGGCGCTCGGCATGTCGATGCCATAGACGTTGGGGAAACGCACGGCCGGAGCGGCCGAGCAGAAGTAGACGTTCTTCGCGCCGGCTTCACGGGCCATCTGGATGATCTGCTTGCAGGTGGTGCCACGGACGATGGAGTCGTCCACCAGCATCACGTTCTTGCCGCGGAATTCCAGCTCGATGGCGTTGAGCTTCTGGCGCACGGATTTCTTCCGCGCGGCCTGGCCCGGCATGATGAAGGTACGGCCGATGTAGCGGTTCTTGACGAAGCCTTCGCGGAACTTCACGCCCAGGTGGTTGGCCAGTTCCAGGGCCGCGGTGCGGCTGGTGTCGGGGATCGGGATGACCACGTCGATGTCGTGGTCCGGACGCTCGCGCTGGATCTTCTCGGCCAGCTTCTCGCCCATGCGCAGGCGCGCCTTGTACACCGAGACGCCGTCGATGATCGAGTCGGGACGGGCCAGGTAGACGTGCTCGAAGATGCACGGCGAGAGTTTCGGGTTGGCCGCGCACTGACGGGTGTGCAGCTTGCCTTCCTCGGTGATGTAGACCGCTTCGCCCGGTGCCAGGTCGCGGATCAGGGTGAAGCCGAGGACGTCCAGGGACACGCTTTCGGAAGCGATCATGTACTCGACGCCTTCGTCGGTGTGACGCTGGCCGAAGACGATCGGACGGATACCGTTGGGGTCACGGAAGCCGACGATGCCGTAGCCGGTGATCATCGCCACCACGGCATAGCCGCCGACGCAGCGGTTGTGCACATCGGCGACCGCGGCGAACACGTCTTCCTCGGTCGGTTGCAGCTTGCCGCGTACCGCCAGCTCATGGGCGAAGACGTTGAGCAGGACTTCCGAATCGGAGTTGGTGTTGACGTGGCGCAGGTCGGACTCGTAGATCTCCTTGGCCAGCTGCTCGACGTTGGTCAGGTTGCCGTTGTGCGCCAGGGTGATGCCGTAAGGCGAGTTGACATAGAACGGCTGGGCCTCGGCCGAGGTCGAGCTGCCCGCGGTTGGATAGCGCACGTGGCCGATGCCCATGTGGCCGACCAGGCGCTGCATATGGCGCTGCTGGAAGACGTCACGGACCAGACCGTTGTCCTTGCGCAGGAATAACCGGCCATCATGGCTGGTCACAATACCGGCAGCGTCCTGGCCGCGGTGCTGGAGGACGGTTAGCGCGTCATACAGCGCCTGATTGACGTTCGACTTACCGACGATACCGACGATGCCACACATGCGACGCAACCCCTACTTAATGAAACTGGATTGAACGGTGCTCACGGAGCTTTTGGCCCCAGGAGCTGTTCCTTGAACGGGAGATCAACCGGAGCGCTGATCCCGCTGGCTAGCCACTGGCTGGTCAACCCCAGGATGAGGTTCTTCGACCAGTCAGCCACCAATAGAAATTGTGGCAAGAGTCGCGACTCCTGCCACCACGGATCCTGTTGTACCGGCCCCAGGCTCAGCAGCCCGACGGCCACCACCACCAGCAGGGCGCCGCGGGCGGCGCCGAAGGCCATGCCGAGGAAGCGATCGGTCCCGGACAGCCCGGTGACGCGAATCAGCTCGCCAAGAAGAAAATTGATCATCGCCCCCACCAGCAGGGTGGCGACGAAAACGATGGCGCATCCGCCGATGACCCGGGCCGATGGCGTCTGTATGTAACTGTCCAGATACTGCGCGGCGGAGCCGCCGAACATCCACGCCACCGCACCGGCGACGATCCAGGTAAGCAGCGACAGGGCTTCCTTGACGAAGCCGCGCTTGAGACTGATCAGCGAAGAAATGGCGATGATCGCGAGAATCGCCCAGTCGACCCAGGTAAATGCCACGGTGTTGCCTGCAAACGGTTGAGGCCGCGCATTTTACCAGAGCGAGGGACTATGGGTAAGCGGTGATTTGCCGTCCGGCGCGGGCTGGACGGCAGGTTTCAGCCACGCTCGGGCTGGAAGCGCACCACGAAACCCTTGAGTTTCTGCTGGCGACTGATGACATCGCGCAGGCGCTCGGCCTCGGCCCGCTCGATGACCGGACCGACGAACACCCGGTTCATCCCGTCCGCGGAGCGGATATAGGCGTTGTAGCCCTGGCTGCGCAGGGTTTTCTGCAGGCTGTCGGCGCTGGCGCGATTGGACAGGCTGGCCAGTTGCACCGACCAGCTGACCGGCAGGCCATTGGGATCGACCTTGTTGGCCGGAGCCTGGGGCGCGGCCGCTGCAGGTGCCGGAGCAGCCACGGGTTTGGCCGGCGCGGCAGCGACCGCCGGTGCTGGCGCTGGTTTGGCGGCGGGTGCCGGGGTCGGGATCGGCGTGCTTGGCTTCGGCGCTTCCTGCACGGGCGTCGAGGCCACCGGCGCAGACGGCGCCGGAGCGATCGGCGTGCTCGGTGCCGTCTGCGGCTGGCTGGCCACGTTGCTGTCGGGAATGACCTGGGGTTCCGGCACCTGTACCGGCTCCACCTGGACCTGCGGCAAGGCCGGCACCGCCGGCGCCTGCGGCGCTTCGACCTGGACCTGACGCAGTTCGTCTTCCTTGGTGAACAGCATCGGCAGGAAAATCACCGCCAGCGCCACCAGCACCAGCGCACCGACCATCCGTTGCTTGATCACCTTGTCCAGCCCCGCCATTGACTCAGTCCTCCATGGCCTGCCGGCTCAGCCACTGCAAGGCCTCGCCGACACAGAAAAATGATCCGAACAGCAGGATTTCGTCATCCGCCGTCGCCCGCGCGCACTGCCCTTCCAGGGCCTGCGCGACGCAGGAGTAAGACTGCACGGAAGCGCCAAGGTTCTCCAGCGCGGCCTGCAGCTCCGGCGCCGGGCGACTGCGCGCAGTATCCAGTGTAGCCACCGCCCAGCTGCCGACGTGCGGCAACAGCGGCCGGATCACTCCGTCGAGGTCCTTGTCCGCCAGCAGGCCGAACACCGCCAGGCGCTGGCCGGCCACCGGGCGCGCAGCCAGGCGCTCGGCCAGGTACTCGGCGGCATGCGGGTTGTGCCCCACATCCAGGAGGATATTCAGGCGCTTGCCCTGCCAGACGAACTGGCGGCGGTCCAGGCGCCCGACGATCCGCGCCGCCTGCAACGCCTGGGCGATCTGCCCGGCCTGCCACGGCAGATCCAGCAGCAGGTAGGCCTGCAGGGCCAGGGCGGCGTTTTCCATCGGCAGGTCGAGCAGCGGCAGGTCGCGCAGCTCGACCTCGGCACCCCGCGCATCGACGCCGCGCCATTGCCAGCGCTGCTCGGTGTAGGCCAGGTCGAAATCACGTCCGCGCAGGAAGAACCCGCAGGACAGCTCGCGCGCCTTGTCCAGCAAGGGCTGCGGCGGATTGAGGTCACCGCACAGGGCGGGCTTGCCCTGGCGGAAGATGCCGGCCTTCTCGAAGGCCACCGACTCACGGGTATTGCCCAGCCAGTCGGCATGGTCGACACCGATGCTGGTGACCACGGCGAGGTCGGCGTCCACCAGGTTGACCGCATCCAGGCGCCCGCCTAGGCCGACTTCGAGGACCACGGCATCCAGCGCCGCGCGACTGAACAGCCAGAAGGCCGCCAGGGTGCCCATTTCGAAGTAGGTCAGGGAGATTTCGCCACGGGCGGCCTCGACCGCGGCGAAGGCCTCGCAGAGCTGCTGGTCGTCGACTTCCCGTGCGTCGATCTGCACCCGCTCGTTGTAGCGCAGCAGGTGCGGCGAGCTGTAGACCCCCACCTTCAGCCCCTGCGCCTTGAGCAGCGCGGCGATGAAGGCGCAGGTCGAACCCTTGCCGTTGGTCCCGGTGACGGTGATCACCCGTGGCGCCGGCTTGCCCAGCCCGAGCCGGGTCGCTACCTCTCGGGAGCGATCCAGGCCCATGTCGATGGCCGACGGGTGCAGTTGCTCCAGATAGGCGAGCCAGTCGCCAAGGGTACGCGGGGTCATACGGTGGCAGGCGCCGGCGGTACGACCACGGCATCGACGGCCGATGGCACGTGCTTCGGCGTCGGTTTGCCGGTCATCTGCGCCAGGATCGTGGCCAGGCGCGAACGCAGCTCGGCGCGGTGGATGATCATGTCGATGGCGCCGTGCTCCAGCAGGAACTCGCTGCGCTGGAAGCCTTCCGGCAGTTTCTCGCGCACGGTCTGCTCGATGACGCGCGGACCGGCGAAGCCGATCAGGGCCTTTGGCTCACCGACGATGACGTCGCCGAGCATCGCCAGACTGGCGGAAACGCCGCCGTAGACCGGGTCGGTCAGCACGGAGATGAACGGAATGCCTTCTTCGCGCAGGCGCGCCAGGGCGGCGGAGGTCTTGGCCATCTGCATCAGCGAGATCAGCGCTTCCTGCATGCGCGCGCCGCCGGAAGCGGAGAAGCAGACCATCGGGCAACGGTTTTCCAGGGCGTAGTTGGCGGCACGCACGAAGCGCTCGCCGACCACGGCACCCATGGAGCCGCCCATGAAGGAGAACTCGAAGGCGCTGACCACGATCGGCATGCCCATCAGGGTGCCGCTCATGGAGATCAGCGCGTCCTTCTCGCCGATCGCCTTCTGCGCGGCGACCAGGCGGTCCTTGTACTTCTTGCCGTCGCGGAACTTCAGGCGGTCCACCGGCTCCAGCTCGGCGCCCAGCTCGTTACGGCCTTCCGGATCGAGGAAAATGTTCAGGCGCGCGCGGGCGCCGATACGCATGTGATGGTTGCACTTGGGGCAGACGTCCAGGGTCTTTTCCAGTTCCGGACGGTACAGCACGGCCTCGCAGGACGGGCACTTGTGCCACAGGCCCTCGGGAACCGAACTCTTCTTCACCTCGGAACGCATGATCGATGGGATCAGTTTGTCTACTAACCAGTTGCTCATGCTTTATTTCTCCAGTAGCGGCGGCCGGCAGGCAATGGGTGCCGGGTCGCGCGTATGCCCTTGAGCTTGAAAATTCGTGTATGTCGCGAAGATCAGCCGCAACCGCCGCCGCGCCCTGGGCGCCAGATCCTGCGGAATGCGACTCATCGTCAACCTGTATGGGCGACGCCTGCGGCGCCGACCGTGAAATTCGGCCGGCCCGCGGGCCTGACCAGGCAGCAACGGGCTGCGAAAGCTATGGACGATGCCTTGTCGGCCGCCGTCACATCGACACGCATCACGCCTGGCGCACCGCGGCGAGGAAGGCCTGGATACGTTCCGGGTCCTTGATGCCCTTGGCCTGCTCCACCCCGCCGCTGACGTCCACGGCCCACGGACGGACCTGGGCGATGGCCGCGCCGACGTTGGCGGGCGAGAGACCACCGGCGAGGATGATCGGCTTGCTCAGGTGCTCCGGCACCAGCGCCCAGTCGAACGCTTCGCCGGTCCCGCCGGGAACGCCGGCCACATAGGTGTCGAGCAGAATGCCGCTGGCCCGCGCGTACAGCTTGCAGGCCGCTTCCAGGTCATCGCCGGGGCGCACCCGCAGGGCCTTGATCCACGGCCGGTTGTAGCCTTCGCAATCGGCCGGGGTTTCGTCGCCATGGAACTGCAGGAGGTCCAGCGGCACGGCTTCGAGGATCTCGTTCAACTCGCAGCGACTGGCGTTGACGAACAGCCCCACGGTGGTCACGAACGGTGGCAGGGCGGCGATGATTTCCCGCGCCTGCTGCACATTCACCGCCCGCGGGCTCTTGGCGTAGAACACCAGCCCGATGGCGTCAGCCCCCGCCTCGGCCGCGGCCAGCGCGTCTTCCACGCGAGTAATACCGCAGATCTTGCTGCGAACGGCAGACATGGCCAGGGAATCTCCAACGAAGCGAAAGTCCCGGATGTTAGCAAATGACCACCGGGTCGTCAGCCGTCAGGGCATCGAAACCCGTGAGGAAATGTGGCCCGATGAAACGTCGCGGCAGGGCGAACTCCTCGGGGTATTCGACCTGCACCAGATACAGGCCGAAAGGATGCGCGGTCGGTGCACCGGCACGCCGGTCGAGGCTGGCCAGGACCTCGCCCACCCACTCGATCGGCCGCTCGCCGGCACCGATGGTCATCAGTACCCCGGCGATGTTGCGCACCATATGGTGGAGGAAGGCACTGGCGCGGATATCGAGGACGATCATCTTGCCGTGGCGGGTGACCCGCAGGTGGTGGATGGTCTTGATCGGCGACTTGGCCTGGCACTGTCCGGCGCGGAAGGCGCTGAAGTCATGGGTACCGATGAGACAGGCGGCGGCGGCGGCCATGCGCTCGACGTCCAGCGGCCGGTGGTTCCAGGTGACCTGGTCGCCGAGATGCGCCGGACGGATCTGGTCGTTGTAGATCACATAGCGATAACGCCGGGCGAACGCCTTGAAGCGGGCATGGAAGTGCGCCGGCATCTGCTCGGCCCAGGTCACGCTGATGTCGTGGGGCAGATGGCTGTTGGCGCCCATGGTCCAGGCCTTGGGATTGCGCACGGCGCAGGTATCGAAATGCACCACCTGGCCGCTGGCATGGACTCCGGCATCGGTGCGTCCGGCGCACTGCACGGTGATCGTCTCGGCGGCCACTTTCGACAGGGCCTCCTCGAGGGTCTGCTGGACACTGATGACGCCATCGCCCTGACGCTGCCAGCCGCGGTAGCGGGTGCCTTTGTATTCAACGCCCAGGGCGATGCGGGAATAGCCTTCGGCCGCGACTTCGGCGGGGTTTTCGATGATTTCCAAGGGAATGAGAGCCTGTGGGTTACGCAATGGCGGCGATTATAACGACAACGGCAGCTGCGGGGGCCTATGCGCGATGCATGAATGGGCTAGCCCGCGAAGGACTGTAGGATCTGACTTGCCCGCGAACCAACCGTAGGAGCGCGGCTTGCCCGCGAAAGGACCGCGCAGCGGTCCCGGAAATGTTTCGCCAGGATGGGACCGCGTTGCGGTCCTTTCGCGGGCAAGCCACGCTCCTACGAGGCCTGCCCGTCAGGACAGCTTGGAACGCAGCTCGTTGGCCTCGCGACGCTGGTCCTTGTCGCCTTCCTTGTAGACCTCGTCGAGGATGTCGCGGGCGCCATCGTGGTCGCCCATGTCGATGTAGGCACGGGCCAGATCGAGCTTGGTGGCGACTTCATCGGTGCCGGACAGGTAATCGAACTCCTCGTCTTCCGGCGCCAGGCTGGCCGCATCCTCGGCGGTGAAGTGCGGCTCCAGCGACGGGGTCTCCAGGCTGGCGGAAAGCTTGTCCAGCTCGGCGTTGACGTTGTCCAGTTCGGCGGCGAAATGCTTCGACGCAGCATCGTCCTCGCCCGGCAGGGACAGGTCGAAATCGTCGGGCAGTTCCAGGTCCGGCAGGTCGGCTTCCAGGCCCAGGTCGTTGTCGAAGGCCGCCAGCTCCGCTTCGATATCCAGCGGCGGACGGTTTTCCGTGGCGACGCTCGGCGCCTCGTCGGGAATGCTCAGGTCGAAATCGGCCAGGTCGTCGCTGGCGGTGGATTGCGCCTTGGCGTGCTCGTCGAGCAGCGCATCGAAGTCCAGGTCGTCATCGAGCGCCGACAGCTCGGGCTCCGGCTGCGGCTCGGGTTGCGCCTGGGCGGCGGTGTGTTCCTGCAACAGGCTGTCGAAGTCCAGATCGTCCGCGACCGCGGCGGGCTCCGCGGGCGCTTGCGGCTCACTGGCCTGGGCCGCGGTGTGTTCCTGCAGCAGGCTGTCGAAGTCCAGATCGTCCTCGAGCGCGGCGGGCTCCACCGGCGCTTGCGGCTCAATGGCCTGGGCCGCGGTGTGCTCCTCCAGCAGGCTGTCGAAATCCAGGTCGTCGACCACCGGCGGCTCTGGCTCTGGCTCGGCCTGCGGCGCCGGCTCGGCAGCCTGGGCCGCGGCGTGCTCCTGCAGCAGACTGTCGAAGTCGAGGTCGTCGGCAAGGCCGGCTGGCTCGGGCTCCAGTTGCGGTGGCTCGGCCTGCGGCGCTTCCGGGTTGTCCTGCAGCAGGGTGTCGAAATCCAGATCATCCAGCGACGGCTCGGCCGGTGCCTGGCTGCTGGCCTCGACTGCGGCCTGGTCGGCCGGCGCTTCCAGCTCCAGGCCATCGAGGTCGTCGAGGCTCAGGTCGAAGGCGCTGTCCAGCTCGTCATCGGCGGGCAGGTCGGCATCCGCCTGCGCCTCGGGCTCGTCGGACATCAGTTGCTCGACGAACTTCTCGTCCAGGCCGGAGGCCACGGCAGCGCCGGCGGCCGCGGCCGCCAGGGCGACCATGGTCGGGAAACGGCTCTTCAGCGATTCGACTTCGGCAAGGTTGTGTGGATTGGCCTGCAGCTGGCGTTCCTGGCTGACGAAGCCGTCGCGATCGCCCTGGCGTGCGTAGACTTCCATCAGTTTCAGACGCAGGTCGCTGCGCTGCGGGAATTTCTCCACCGCCGGTTCCAGCAGGTTGGAGGCCTGCATCAGGCGGCCGTGGGCAATGCAATCGTCGATCTCGGCCATGAACGGATCGGCTTTCGGCTCGGCGGCGCGCGGCTCGCTGACCTGCTCGGCGGCGGTGGCCGCGGCGGCGGAGGCGGCCACTACGGCAGGCGCCAGCTTGACCGTCGGCGGCGCGATGTCGAGGCCGTCGAAGCTGCTCGGCGGCAGGTCCAGGTCAGGACCCAGCTCGCTTTCCTCAGCCAGCGCGCGGGCCATGCGCATGTGTTTTTCCGCTTCCTGCTGGGCCTTGCGCTTGCGCACCAGGAGCAGGATCAGCAGCAGCAGGACCAGCAGCGCGGAGCCGGCGATCAGGGCGAGCATCTGCGGATTGCCGAGAATGCCGTCGAGCCCCTTGCTCTCGCCCTCCTCCACAACGGGCGCGGCGGCGCCTTCAGGTGCTGGGGTGACCTGCTGCGGCTCGGTATCGACCGCGGCTGGCGCTGGCGCCACCGGTTCGGCGGCCGGCGCCGGGTTGGCCTGCAACTGCGCGTCGATCACCGGCGCGCTGGCGACCGGAGCAGCCGGGGCATTGCTCTGCGCTTCGAGGCGGGCCAGTTGATCGTTCTTCAGCTCGATCAGGCGCTGCAGCTTGTCCAGCTGGCTTTGCAGATCGGCCACACGGCTTTTCAGTTCGTCGCCTTCGCGGCGGCTGCTGTCGAGGTTTTCCTGGGTCATCGCCAGTTTGTCGCTCAGCGCCTTGTCGCTGCCCTGGCCCTTGCCGCCGGGAGCGACCAGCTTGAGGTTGTCCTGCTCGGCGATGCGCGTCGGCGCGGCTTGGGCGGCGTCGCGGCGGGTGGCATCGAGCTGGCGGGCCTGCGGGCCGAGGCGACGGCCCTGGCGCCAGGCGGCGTACTGCTCGTTGACCTCTTTCACCGCCTGGGCCTGCGGGACGCTCTGGATCTGTTGCTGATCCGGCATGCGCAGTACCTGGCCGGTCTTCAGCTGGTTGATGTTGCCGTTGATGAAGGCATCCGGGTTGAGCGCCTGGATCGCCAGCATGGTCTGCTGCACCGAGCCGCCCTGACGCGAACGCGAGGCGATTTCCCACAGGGTGTCGCGGCGTACGGTGGTGTAGTTGGCCGGGGCAGTGGCCGCCGGGGTCACGCCGGAGGCGGCCTGGGCGGTTTCCGGGGAGAACTTGGAGGTATCCAGCAGCACGCTGTAGTCGCGCAGCAGGCGGCCTTGCGGCCACATCACCTGGACCAGGAACTTGACCATCGGCGCCGGCAGCGCCTGGCTGGAAGTCACCTTGAGCACGCTCTTGCCGGCCGGGTTGATCACCGGGGTGAAGGTCAGGTCATCGAGGAACGGCGGGCGTTCGACGCCGGCCTTGGCGAACTCTTCGGCCGGCGCGAGGCTCGGCTTGAGATCGGCGGGGCTCAGGTCGCGCACGTCGAGCAGTTCGATTTCAGCGTTGAGTGGCTGGTTCTGGGCCGACTTGAGGGTCAGCTCGCCCAAACCGAGGGCATGCGCCATACCGGAAGACAGCGCCGACGCGGCGGCTATTGCTAACACCAGTTTGCGAATTCGAAGCATGACCTCATCCTTTGTTTGAAACTTCCCCGGCACACGAGAAGAAGTGAAGAACCGCCGTGAGGCTAATAAAAACGACATGATCGCAGTCATGTTCAATCTGCCATTATTGGCCGCGGGCAAGTTGCCGGCGGTAATTAATGGTCAGTGGGCAAAGTGTCGCCAAGTATCTTTTACACAAGGTCTTTTATCAACAATTCAGCCAGCTGCACGGCGTTCAAACCCGCGCCTTTGCGCACGTTGTCGGTAGTCAGCCAGAGATTGAGCTGGCGCGATTCGTCGATACCGCCGCGCACCCGCCCGACATACACCACGTCCTGCCCCACGGCATCGCCGACCGGCGTCGGATAATCCCCCTCTTCCACCAGCTCTACGCCGTCGGCCGCTTCCAGCGCCGCATTCACCGCGCGCAGATCCACCGCTTCGCTGGTATTCAGCGTCACAGTGTAGCTATCGCCAAAAAACACCGGGACTTGAACGCAGGTGACTGAAATGCTGAGTAAAGGCATGCCGAGCAGTTCGCGCAACTCGCGCACCAGGCGACGCTCGAGCAGGCCATGACCCTGTTCGTCGCTGGCGCCGACCTGGGCCAGCAGGTTGAAGGCCATCTGCCGGTCGAAGAAGCGCGGCTCCAGCGGACGGGCATTGAGCAGTTCGGCGGTCTGCCGGGCCAGCTCGCTGACCGCCTCGCGGCCCTGGGCGGAGACGGCCAGGCAGGCGGTGACATTGACGTGCAGCGGGGTCAGCAGGTCTTTCAGCGGCGCCAGCACCACGGCCAGGGCCACCGCGGCGGCACTCGGGCTGTGGATAACTGCCGGTGTCGGCAGCGCGCCGAGCACCTGTGGATTGGCCTCCGGAACCACCGCCGGAGCCTGCTCGGCGGGCAGCGCACCGGACAGGTCGATCACCGTGCAGCCGGCGGCCGTGGCCCGCGCGGCGAAGCTCAGGGTGACCGCGGCCCCCGCGGCGAAGAAGGCCAGGCGCACCTTGGCGAAGTCGAACTCGTCGACATCGCGGGTGCGCAGGTTCTTGCCGCGGAAGCTCACCGCGCTGCCGGCGGATTCGCTGCTGGCCAGCAGGTACAGGGTGCCCACCGGGAAATCACGTTCCTCGAGGATCTGCACGAGGGTTTCGCCGACGGTGCCGGTGGCGCCGATCACGGCGATGTCGAGGGGCTGGGTCATCTGGATTTCCTCTGGCCATTGGGGCCGCCTTGCGGCCCTTCGCGGGCAAGCCACGCTCCTACGAGGAACGCGCGCCTCCGTAGGAGCGTGGCTTGCCCGCGAAGGACCGCAAGGCGGTCCCGAAATTTTGGGGAGCGGCACTTTACGCGAAAAACAAAAAACCCGCGCTGTCGCCAGCACGGGTTTTTCAGTTCACCGCGAAGCGATCAACGCTCCAGCAGGATCCGCAGCATGCGCCGCAGCGGTTCGGCAGCGCCCCACAGCAGCTGGTCGCCGACGGTGAAGGCGCCCAGGTACTGGGAACCCATGTTCAGCTTGCGCAGACGACCCACCGGAATGTTCAGGGTGCCGGTGACGTTGGTCGGGCTGAGTTCCTGCATGCTGATGTCGCGCTGGTTCGGCACCAGTTTCACCCAGGGGTTGTGCTGGCTGATCATGCCTTCGATATCGGCCAGCGGCACGTCCTTGTTCAGCTTGATGGTCAGCGCCTGGCTGTGGCAGCGCATGGCGCCGATGCGCACGCAGATGCCGTCCACCGGGATCGGGCTCTTGAAGCGACCGAGGATCTTGTTGGTCTCGGCCTGGCCTTTCCACTCTTCGCGGCTCTGGCCGTTCGGCAGTTCCTTGTCGATCCACGGGATCAGGCTGCCGGCCAGCGGTACACCGAAGTTCTCGGTCGGGTAGGCCTCGCTGCGCATGGCCTCGGCGACCTTGCGGTCGATGTCGAGGATGGCGCTGGCCGGGTTGGCCAGTTCATCGGCCACGGCGGCGTGGGTCGCGCCCATCTGACGGATCAGCTCGCGCATGTTCTGCGCGCCGGCGCCGGAAGCGGCCTGGTAGGTCATGGCGCTCATCCACTCGACCAGACCGGCTTCGAACAGGCCGCCCAGGCCCATCAGCATCAGGCTGACGGTGCAGTTGCCGCCGATGTAGTTCTTGGTCCCGGCATCCAGCTGCTGGTCGATGACCTTGCGGTTGACCGGGTCGAGGACGATGACTGCGTCATCCTGCATGCGCAGGGACGAAGCGGCATCGATCCAGTAGCCCTGCCAGCCGGCTTCGCGCAGCTTGGGGAATACTTCGTTGGTGTAGTCGCCACCCTGGCAGGTCAGGATCACGTCCAGGGTCTTGAGTTCGTCGATGCTGTAGGCATCCTTCAGCGGAGCAATGTCCTTGCCCACCGCAGGGCCCTGGCCACCGACGTTGGAGGTAGTGAAGAACACTGGCTCGATGAGATCGAAATCCTGCTCTTCGAGCATCCGCTGCATGAGCACGGAACCGACCATTCCACGCCAACCGATCAGACCTACACGTTTCATCGCAACTACACCTTCGCTAAAAGTGGGCCGCCGCCCTGGTTGTGTTTTGGGCGGCGGGCCAGAGAGATTACAGATTCCGCAGCGCTGCGACTACTGCGTCGCCCATTTCCTGCGTACCTACTTTGGTGCAACCGTCGGACCAGATGTCTCCGGTACGCAGTCCCTGGTCCAGCACGACGCTGACGGCCTTCTCGATCGCCTCGGCGGCGGCCTGCTGGTTGAAGCTGTAACGCAGCATCATCGACACCGAGAGGATGGTCGCCAGCGGGTTGGCAATGCCCTGGCCGGCGATGTCCGGCGCGGAACCGTGACAAGGCTCGTACATGCCCTTGTTGTGCGCATCCAGCGAGGCCGAAGGCAGCATGCCGATGGAACCGGTGAGCATGGAAGCCTCATCCGACAGGATGTCGCCGAACATGTTGTCGGTGACCATCACGTCGAACTGCTTCGGCGCGCGGACCAGCTGCATGGCGGCGTTGTCGACGTACATGTGGCTGAGCTCGACGTCCGGGTAGTCCTTGGCCACTTCCTCGACCACTTCGCGCCACAGCTGGCTGGAGGCCAGGACGTTGGCCTTGTCCACCGAGCAGAGCTTCTTGCCGCGCACGCGGGCCATGTCGAAGCCGACCCGGGCGATGCGACGGATTTCGCTTTCGCTGTACGGCAGGGTGTCGTAGGACTGGCGCTCGCCGCCTTCCAGCTCGCGGGTGCCGCGTGGCGCGCCGAAATAGATGCCGCCGGTCAGTTCACGAACGATCAGGATGTCCAGGCCGGAAACGATCTCGCGTTTCAGCGACGAGGCGTCGGCCAGTTGCGGGTAGAGGATCGCCGGACGCAGGTTGGCGAACAGGCCCAGTTGCGAGCGGATCTTCAGCAGGCCGCGCTCGGGGCGGATGTCACGCTCGATCTTGTCCCACTTCGGTCCGCCCACGGCGCCCAGCAGCACGGCATCGGCCTTGCGCGCACGCTCCAGGGTCTCGTCGGCCAGCGGCACGCCGTGCTTGTCGATGGCGGCGCCACCGATGACGTCGTGCTCCAGGGCGAAGCCGAGCTGGAACCTGTCGTTGGCCAGTTCCAGGACCTTGACTGCCTCGGCCATGATTTCCGGACCGATACCGTCACCCGGGAGAATCAGAATCTGCTTGCTCATGCTTTCCTCTATCTCAATTCAAGCGGCGCGCCGCGATGGCCCGCCGGAAAAAACTCAGCGCTCGGCCCACAGCACCAGGACATCGGTGCTGAACGAGCCGTCGGCTTCGATCTGGTAATACTGCCGTACTTCTTCGCCCATCGCCTGCTGCAATTGGAGGATGGCGGCGCGCATCGGCTCGGGGGTGCGCATGCGCTCGACCCAGGAGCGGTATTCGAGGCGCAGGCGCTGGCGCGCATGGCTGCGCACGAACAAGCCGGCCTCGCTGACCTGGCGCAGCCATTCGGCGGCGCAATAGTCGCGCACATGGCTGGTATCGCGCAGGACTTCGACGCTTTGCAGGTAGGTATCCAGCAACGGGCTGCCCGGCGACATCACGTCGACGAAGGCGGCCACGCCACCCGGCTTGAGCACCCGGCGCACTTCGCGCAGGGCCAGGCCGAGGTCGCTCCAGTGGTGCGCGGAGTAGCGGCTGAAGACGAAGTCGAAGGAGGCGTCGGCGAACGGCAGGCGTTCCGCGGCGCCACGCTCGGTGACGATGTTGCCCAGGCCACGCTCGGCGGCGCTGGCAGCGACCACGTCGAGCATCTGCTGCGACAGGTCGTAGGCCACCACTTCGCCGACCAGCGGCGCGACATGGAAGCTGACGTGGCCGGCACCGCAGCCCAGGTCGAGCACCCGCGCGCCTTCATGCCCGGCCAGTTCGGCCTGCAACAGGGCGAATTCGCTGCCCTGGGCGTGCACGGCACTGCTCAGGTAGGCGCTGGCCTGTTCGCCGAACTGGCGCTGGACGACGTCCTTGTGGCTGCTGTTGGTCATTTGCAAGTCTCCGGGGCCTCATCGCGGGCAATGCCCGCTCCCACAGGTGTTGTGTACACCACAGCCCCTTGTGGGAGCGGGCGTTGCCCGCGACGGGTTCAACACATCATTTGGCGTCGCGGAACAACCATGGCTGGCTGGCACGGTGACGAGTCTCGAAGGCACCGATGGCATCGCGGTCCTGCAGGGTCAGGCCGATGTCGTCCAGGCCGTTGAGCAGGCAGTGCTTGCGGAACGCATCGATCTCGAAGCCCAGCACCTTGCCGTCGGGACGAGTCACGGTCTGCGCCTGCAGGTCGATGGTCAGCTGGTAGCCCGGGTTGGCCTCGACCTGCTTGAACAGCTCATCGACTTCCGCGTCGCTGAGGATGATCGGCAGCAGGCCGTTCTTGAAGCTGTTGTTGAAGAAGATGTCGGCGTAGCTCGGCGCGATGATGCTGCGGAAACCGTACTCTTCCAGGGCCCACGGGGCATGCTCGCGGCTCGAGCCGCAACCGAAGTTCTCGCGGGCCAGGAGCACGCTGGCGCCCTGGTAGCGGTCGTGGTTGAGGACGAAGTCCGGGTTCTTCGGGCGCTTGCTGTTGTCCTGGTACGGCTGGCCGACATCCAGGTAGCGCCATTCGTCGAACAGGTTCGGACCGAAACCGGTGCGCTTGATCGACTTCAGGAACTGCTTGGGAATGATCTGGTCGGTGTCGACGTTGGCACGGTCCAGCGGGGCGACGAGGCCGGTGTGTTGGTTGAAGGCTTTCATGCTGCGCTCCCTTGGATCAACTCGCGTACATCGATGAAACGACCGGTGACGGCGGCGGCGGCGGCCATGGCCGGGCTGACCAGGTGGGTACGACCACCGGCACCCTGGCGCCCTTCGAAGTTGCGGTTGGAGGTGGACGCGCAGTGCTCGCCGCTCTCCAGGCGGTCCGGGTTCATCGCCAGGCACATGGAGCAGCCCGGTTCACGCCATTCGAAGCCGGCTTCGAGGAAGATCTTGTCCAGGCCTTCCTTCTCGGCCTGGGCTTTCACCAGGCCCGAGCCCGGTACCACGATCGCCTGCTTGATGGTCGCGGCGACCTTGCGGCCCTTGGCGATTTCCGCGGCGGCGCGCAGGTCTTCGATCCGCGAGTTGGTGCAGGAACCGATGAATACGCGGTCCAGCTGGATGTCGGTGATCGCCTGGTTGGCGCTCAGGCCCATGTACTTCAGGGCGCGCTCGATGGAACCGCGCTTGACCAGGTCGGACTCGGCAGCCGGATCCGGCACGCGCTGGTCGACCGCCAGGACCATTTCCGGGGAAGTGCCCCAGCTGACCTGCGGCTTGATCTGCGCAGCGTCCAGCTCGACCACGGTGTCGAATACCGCGTCGGCGTCGGACACCAGGTCTTTCCAGGCCTCGACGGCCAGGTCCCACTGCTCGCCCTTCGGCGCGTACGGGCGACCCTTGACGTATTCGACGGTCTTGGCATCGGTGGCCACCAGGCCGACGCGGGCGCCGGCTTCGATGGACATGTTGCAGATGGTCATGCGGCCTTCGATGGACAGCTCGCGGATGGCGCTGCCGGCGAATTCCATGGCATGGCCGTTACCGCCGGCGGTGCCGATCTTGCCGATCACGGCGAGGACGATGTCCTTGGCGGTGACGCCAACCGGCAACTGGCCTTCGACGCGCACCAGCATGTTCTTCATCTTCTTGGCGACCAGGCACTGGGTGGCGAGCACGTGCTCCACCTCGGAGGTGCCGATGCCGTGGGCCAGCGCGCCGAAGGCGCCGTGGGTCGAGGTGTGCGAGTCGCCGCAGACCACGGTCATGCCCGGCAGGGTGGCGCCCTGCTCCGGGCTGATGACGTGGACGATGCCCTGACGCACGTCATTCATCTTGAATTCGGTGATGCCATACTCATCGCAGTTCTCGTCGAGGGTCTGCACCTGCAGGCGCGACACCTGGTCGACGATGGCCTCGATGCCGTTCTTGCGCTCCGGCGTGGTCGGTACGTTGTGGTCCGGGGTAGCGATGTTGGCATCGATGCGCCACGGTTTGCGCTCCGCCAGGCGCAGGCCTTCGAAGGCTTGCGGCGAGGTCACTTCGTGGATGATGTGGCGGTCGATGTAGATCAGCGCCGAACCATCGTCGCGCTGCTTGACCAAATGCGAATCCCAGAGCTTGTCGTAGAGCGTTTTGCCAGCCATCAGGCGTTCCTCATCAGCGTCTTTCTATGCCAATAACCACTTGGCTTGTGCGGCTGATGGTATGGCGATAGATTGGATAACTCAAATTCATAATTTTTATGCTTTGGATAACCAGAGGGAATCCGAAACCGTGGATCTGGCCAATCTCAATGCCTTCATCGCCATCGCCGAGACCGGCAGCTTTTCCGGCGCCGGCGAACGCCTGCACCTGACCCAGCCGGCGATCAGCAAACGCATCGCCGGGCTCGAACAGCAGCTCGACGTGCGCCTGTTCGACCGCCTCGGCCGCGAGGTCAGCCTGACCGAGGCCGGCCGCGCCCTGCTGCCGCGGGCCTACCAGATCATCAACGTGCTGGACGACACCCGCCGCGCCCTGACCAACCTCACCGGCGAGGTCAGCGGGCGCCTGACCCTGGCCACCAGCCACCATATCGGCCTGCACCGCCTGCCGCCGCTGCTGCGGGCCTTTACCCGGCAGTATCCGGCTGTCGCCCTGGACATTCAGTTTCTCGATTCGGAGGTCGCCTACGAGGAAATCCTCCACGGCCGAGCCGAAATCGCCGTGATCACCCTGGCCCCGGAGCCCCACAGCCTGGTCCGCGCGGTGCCGGTCTGGGACGACCCGCTGGATTTCGTGGTGGCCCCGGAACACCCGCTGGCCCGCAAGGAAGCCGCCGGTCTGGAGGATATCGCCCACCATCCGGCGGTTTTCCCCGGTGGCAACACCTTTACCCACCATATCGTCCGGCGTCTGTTCGAGGCCCAGGGCCTGACGCCGAACATCGCCATGAGCACCAACTACCTGGAAACCATCAAGATGATGGTCTCCATCGGCCTGGCCTGGAGCGTGCTGCCGCGCACGATGCTCGATGAACAGGTCGCTTCCATCACCTTGCCGGGCATACAGCTGACTCGCCAGCTAGGCTACATACTTCATACGGAACGAACATTATCGAACGCAGCCAGAGCCTTTATGGCGCTGCTCGACAGCCATGCGAGAAAACCCTGAGGCCGCCGGTCGCTCCGGGAAGGCCTGTACCAAGGAAGCGTATTCGCCAAAGGTCTGGTATCGATGCCCAAATCAACACGTTTTCCGCGCCTTCCCCGTATCCACGCGGCCGATCCCCAGGAGTCGGAGCAGACCTGGGACAATGCCCCGCAGCTGCTGGCCGCCCTCAACGGCGCCCGCCTCGGTGCCTGGTTCTGGGATGTCGAGAGCGGCCGGATCAACTGGTCCCGCGGCACCCAGGCGCTGTTCGGCTATGACCCGCGCCAGCCGCTGCCGCAGGACCTCGACTACCTCGACCTGCTGCCGCCGGAGGACCGCACCCGCACCCTGCAGGCGTTCCACGCCGTGCTGGCGGGCGAACCGCAGGAACAGGCGATGCGCCATCGCATCCGCTGGCCCGACGGCAGCCTGCACTGGCTGGAGATCAACGGCAGCCTGACCCAGGACCGGCAAGGCCGGCCGCAGATGATCGGGGTGATCCGCGAGATCACCGCGCAGCGCGAGCGGGAAACCGCCCTGATCAACTCGGAAAAGCGCTTTGCCACGCTGTTCCAGCTCAGCCCCAACGTGGTGCTGCTCAGCCGCCGCTCCGACGGGCTGATCCACGAGGTCAACGAGCACTTCGAAAAGAGCCTCGACTGGCCCGCGCGCGAGGTCATCGGCAAGACCACCACGGAAATCGGCCTGTGGGCCAATCCGCAGCACCGCCAGCAGGTGCTGGACGCCACCCGCGACAGCAATGCCGGCCCGGTGATCCTCGAAGTGCAGTTCCGCGCCCGCGGCGGCCAGGTCCATGACGGCATTCTCTCCACCCAGACCATCGAACTGGAGGGCGTGGCGTACCTGCTCAGCACCTTCATCGACACCAGCGAGCGCAAACGCGCCGAACAGGCCCTCAAGGACAGCCAGGAGCGCCTCGACCTGGCCCTGGACTCGGCGCAACTGGGCACCTGGGACTGGCACATCCCCAGCGGCATGCTCTACGGCTCGGCTCGCGCCGCGCAGTTGCACGGGCTGGACCCGGTGCCGTTCCACGAATCCTTCGAGGCGTTCTTCGAAGGGGTGCCGGAAGCCGAACGCAGCAGCATGCGCCAGGCCTACCGCAGCCTGCGCGAAGGCCCCGCGGGCAATTACCAGATCACCTACCGCATCCAGCTGGAGAACGGCAGTTCGCGCTACCTGGAAAGCCGCGCACGGCTGTACCGCGACGAGCAGGGCAATCCGCTGCGCATGGCCGGTACCCTGCTGGACATCACCGACCAGGTGGAGCGGGAACAGCGCCTGATCGCCTCGGAAGAGAAGTTCGCCGGCCTGTTCCAGGTCAGCCCCGACCCGATCTGCGTCACCCGCCAGGACAATGGCCAGTTCATCGAGATCAACCCGGCCTTCACCCAGACCTTCGGCTGGAGCGCTGACCAGGTGCTGGGCCACAGCGCCGAGGAAATCGGCCTGTGGGCGGAATCGGCGGAGCGCGCCCGGCGCATCGAGCAGGTCATTCGCGACCAGGCGCTGAACAACGTTGCCGTGGTGGTCAACCACAAGAACGGCCAGGCCCTGACCTGCGTGATCTCCAGCCGCCTGATCAAGGTCGACCAGCAGACCTGCAGCGTCACCACCCTGCGCGACATCACCCAGCAGCAGCGCGCCGAAGCGGCATTGAAGGCCAGCGAGGAGAAGTTCGCCAAGGCCTTCCACTCCAGCCCCGACGCCATCACCATCAGCGAGCGCGACACCGGGCACTACGTCGAGGTCAACGACGGTTTCTGCCGCCTGACCGGTTACGCCGCCGCCGAAGTGCTCGGCCGCACCGCCAACGAGGTCGGCGTGTGGGCCGACGACAAGCAGCACGACATGCTCGAGGCGGAAGTCCGCGAGCGCGGCCGGGTCAACCATCGGGAAATGCTCGGGCGCAGCAAGAATGGCGACCTGCTGACCCTGGAAGTCTCGGTGGAGCCGATCACCCTCAACGAAACCGACTGCCTGCTGCTGACCGCCCGCGATGTCAGCCAGTTGAAGAACGCCCAGGCGCAGATTCGCCACCTGGCCTACCACGATCCGCTGACCAACCTGCCCAACCGTGCCCTGCTGATGGACCGCCTGAGCCAGCAGATCGCCCTGCTCAAGCGCCACAACCTGCGCGGCGCCCTGCTGTTCCTCGATCTCGACCACTTCAAGCACATCAACGATTCCCTCGGTCACCCGGTGGGCGATACGGTGCTGAAGATCATCACCGCGCGCCTGGAAGCCAGCGTGCGCATGGAAGACACCGTGGCGCGCCTGGGCGGCGACGAATTCGTGGTGCTGCTCAGCGGTCTGGAAGGCAGCCGCGAGGAGGTGACGGACAAGGTCCGCGAACTGGCCGACACCCTGCGCGAACTGCTGGCCGAACCCATGTCGCTGGATGGCCAGCGCCTGCAGGTGACGCCGAGCATCGGCGTGGCGCTGATCCCCGACCACGGCTCGACCCCGGCCGACCTGCTCAAGCGCGCCGATATCGCCCTGTACCGGGCCAAGGATTCCGGGCGCAACACCACCCAGCTGTTCCATACCACCATGCAGAAGGCCGCCAGCGAGCGGCTGCGCATGGGGAGCGACCTGCGCATGGCCCTGACCCGCGGCGAGCTGGCCCTGCACTTCCAGCCCCAGGTGGATGCCCGCGACAACCGCATCGTCGGCGCCGAAGTGCTGTTGCGCTGGCATCATCCGCTGCTTGGCCAGCAGCCACCGGCGCAGTTCATCCAGGTCCTGGAGGAAAGCGGGCTGATCCTCGAAGTCGGCAACTGGATCCTCGACGAAGCCTGCGACGCCTGCTCGCGAATGCTCCAGGACAACCTGATCGACGCCGAGGACTTCAGCCTGTGCGTCAATATCAGCCCGCGGCAGTTCCGCCAGAACGACTTCGTCGAACGGGTGCGGCGCAGCCTCGACGATTACCGCCTGCCCTACCGCGTGCTCAAGCTGGAGATCACCGAAGGCATCGTCATCCAGAACCTGGAAGACACCATCAGCAAGATGCGCGAGCTGAAGGCGCTGGGCGTCAGCTTCGCCATGGATGACTTCGGTACCGGCTATTCCTCGCTGACCTACCTCAAGCGCCTGCCGGTGGATGCCTTGAAGATCGACCAGTCCTTCGTCCGCGATGCGCCGGTGGACCCCAACGACGCGGAAATCGTCCGCGCCATCGTCGCCATGGCCCGCAGCCTGGACCTGGCGGTGATCGCCGAGGGAGTGGAGTTGTCGGAGCAGCTGGATTTCCTGGAGCGCCAAGGGTGCCATCTGTACCAGGGGTATCTGCACAGCCGGCCGTTGCCGTTGAATGCCTTCCGGGCGTTGCTGCTGGAGGCGCCGGCCGATTACTGAAGCCGGTGTTTTGCCCACTCCGTAGGAGCGCGGCTTGCCCGCGAAAGGACCGCAACGCGGTCCCGGGATTCAGGTTGACACCACCTTTGGGGACCGCGTTGCGGTCCTTTCGCGGGCAAGCCACGCTCCTACGGGGGGATGGCCCTCATCAACGAAAAAGGGCGCCGATTCGGCGCCCTTTCTGCATCACCCGCGACTCAGTTCAGCGCAGGCTTGTCCCCGTTGATCGGGATCCGCTTGGCCTTGGCCTCTTCCGGCACCACGCGCAGCAGGTCGATGCTGAGCAGGCCGTTGGCCAGGCCCGCCGACTTGACTTCGATATGGTCAGCCAGGCGGAAGGACAGCTTGAACGCACGCTGGGCAATGCCCTGGTGCAGGTAGGTGACGCTGGCGTTGCTGCTGTCGCGCTTGCCGCCAGTGACGGTCAGCACGCCCTTTTCCACTTGCAGGTCGAGGTCCTGCTCCTGGAAACCGGCCGCGGCAACGACGATTCGATAGTGGTCATCGCCATGTTTTTCGACGTTGTAGGGTGGGTAGCTGCTACCCGACTCATTACGCGCCGCGGATTCGAACAGGTCGTTGAAACGGTCGAAACCAACGGAATGGCGGAACAGTGGAGCCAGAGAAAAAGCGGTAGTCATGGATACATCTCCTGAAAATCAGCGAGTTGGGATTACTACGCGACCCGACTTCGGCATCGCGTACTCCCTAGATGTGGACCACCGAAACGATTTCAAGCGCCAGTATGAAAATTTTCCTGCACGGCGCCGACAGGCGGTGCGACACCGAGCAACAGGCCGACGCGATCGCAGTCGGTTTCCCGGCGCAGCTCGCCGAACAGCGCGGTCGCTTCCGGGTAGGTGCGGGTCAGCATCGCCACCCACTGCTTCAGGCGCCCCGGCGCGGAGCGCGGGGTCAGCTCGACGCGCACCCGGCGCCAGAAGTCCTGGATCAGCGGCAGCAGCGCCTGCCAGTCCATCGGCACGACCTCGACACCATCGCGTACCGCGGCGATCTGCCGGGCCAGGTCCGGACGCGAGACCAGGCCGCGCCCGAGCATGATGTCCTCGACCCCGCTGACCTCGCGGCAGCGCCGCCAGTCGTCGAGGGTCCAGACCTCGCCATTGGCGAACACCGGAACCTTGACCACATCCTGCACCCTGGCCACCCATTCCCAATGCGCCGGCGGCTTGTAGCCCTCGACCTTGGTCCGCGCATGCACCACCAGGTGCGCCGAGCCGCCTTCGGCCAGGGCGCGGCCGCAATCCAGGGCGCCGTCCGGACTGTCGAAGCCCAGGCGCATCTTCGAGGTCACCGGGATATGCGCCGGCACCGCCTTGCGCACCTCGCTGACGATCTGGAACAGCAGTTCCGGCTCCTTGAGCAGCACCGCGCCGCCACGGGACTTGTTCACGGTCTTGGCCGGGCAGCCGAAATTCAGGTCGATCACCGGCGCGCCCAATTCGCAGGCCAGCGCCGCGTTGTCGGCCAGGCAGACGGGGTCGGAGCCCAGCAACTGCACGCGCATCGGCACCCCGGCAGCGGTCCGCGCGCCCTGCTCCAGCTCCGGCGCCAGCTTGCGGAAGGTGGCTTCGGGGAGGACGCGGTCGCAGACACGGATGAACTCGGTAACGCACCAGTCGATGCCACCGACACGGGTCAGAACGTCGCGCATGACGTCGTCGACCAGCCCCTCCATCGGGGCCAGGGCAATTTGCATGGGGAAAGACCTCGGAAAAATTGCGCACATGGTAAACGGGTTTGGCGCAAACGGAAGGGCTGTGCGGGACGCCGGATGATCGGTCAGTCCAGCGCCTTCTCCATGAACACGCGGTTGAAGCCGTGCTCCATACCACGATGGGTTTCGCGGTAACCCAGGCGTTGGTAGAGAATCACGTTCGCCTGCATGGCGGCATTGGTGTAGAGGCGGATCAGCGGCAGATCGAGCGCGCGGGCACGGGCCTCGGCGAAATCGATCAGTTGCCGTCCGTGACCATGCCCCTGATACACCGGATCGACCGCGACATTGACCAACAGCATCGCCTGCGGCTCGGGGCTGAGCACCAGCACCGCACGGATGGCGTCGCCCTGCTCCAGCAGCCAGACCTGCTGCTGGCGGATCATCTCGGCGTAGTCGTCATCGAGCGGCCCCGGGCGGATGCCGATGCTGTCGACATAAGGCAGGTAGGCGGCCCGGACCACAGCGACGACGCCCGCTTCGTCCTCGACCCGCGCCTGGCGAATCACCCCTGTGTCTCCAGCAGCGCCTGGCCGTAACCGTCGAGAAACGCCTGCGGCATGCGCTTGGGCTTGCCTGTGGACAACTCGATGCAGACGAAGGTGGTCTGCGCGCGCAACAACGTGGTGCCGTCGCTCGGGCGGACCAACTGGAAGCGCCGGGTCATTTTCAGGCGCTGGTCCCAGTCGACGATCCAGGTCGCCAGTTGCAGCTCGTCGTCTTCGTAGGCGCTGGCGAGGTAGTCGATTTCATGCCGGACCACCGCCATGGCCCGGTCCAGACGCCGGTATTCGGCCAGGTCCAGGCCCAGGCGCTGGGAGTGGCGCCAGGCGCAGCGCTCCAGCCAGGTGACGTAGACCGCATTGTTGGCGTGCCCCAGTCCGTCGATATCTTCGGCAGCGACCCGCAGGTCGATGACGAATGGCGTTGCCAGATCCCAGCTCATGCCCGCTCCCGTTTGTGATGAACGGGCATGAGTGTAACGGATGATTACGCCGATTGGCGCACCGACCTGACGCTGCGCTGCAGCAGATCGAGAACCCCGGCCACCACCCGCGGATCGGCCAGGACGCGCTGGTGGCCGCCCTCCTCCAGCATCAGCAGGCGGCTGTCGAACCAGGCGTCGTGGATCAGTTGCGCTTCGCTGGCGGGCACCAGTTGATCGTCCATGGCGTGCACCACGAGGCCGGGCAGGTCCAGTTGATAACCGCTGACGTCGAGGCGATCGATCGCCACACCCACATCCCGCTCGATCTTGCGGATGAACGCCGCCCGCGCTCGCGGCGGCATGTTCAGGCGGCGGGCGAAGCCGCGCACCACCCCCAGCAGGCGGGACGGCGCGGCGATGCTGACCACGGCTTCGGCGCGCAGGCCCCACTGCAGGGCAAGCAGGACACTGGCACCGCCCATGGAATGACCGATCACCGCCTTCAGCGGCGGCAATTCCGCGGCGGCTTCCAGCATCGCCCGGGCGAACAGACCGACATGCGCCTCATCCCCAGGCGAACGTCCGTGTCCCGGACCGTCCAGGGCCACGGCGGTGTAGCCCGCCTCGACCAGGGCGTCGATCAGCCGCGCGAACTGCGTTGGCCGCCCCTCCCAGCCGTGCATCAACAACACGGTCGGCCCCTGCCCCCAACGCAGCGCGGAAAGCCCGAAGCGCAGGGTGATGCGTTCGGCCCGCCCCAGCACCGGCAATTCCCAGTCGCGCGGTGGTTGGGTGTAGGGCGTGGTGAACGCCCTGTGCATCTTGCTGGCGATATGCCCCGGGATCAGCCGCCCCAGGGTGCCGTTCACGCCACGAATCCAGCTCAAGGTGTTCATCGCTTCGCTCCAGTGGGGAGATTCAGATCACCGCCGTTTTGGCGGCACGCAGAATGCGGTCGGACAGCTCATCGGTACCCAGGGCACGAGCCAGGGCCAGGCCGCCGACCATCAGGGCGAGGTCGGCGAAAAACTTGTCGGTTTCTTCCGGACTGTCCACCAGCTTCGCCGCCATCAGCTCGATATGCTCGGCCAGGACTTCGCGGAAGGCGTCGGGCAGACGGGTCATTTCGCTCAGGGCATTGGGCAGCGGGCAGGCGTCTTCGGTGGAATCGCGGTGCTTGCGCGACAGATAGAAGGCCGCGACCAGGGCGCGCCGGGACTGCCCGTCCAGCGCGGGGTCGACCTGCGCCAGCAAGGCACGGCGCTCGCCGAGCAATTCGCGGAAGGCTTCCAGCATCAGCGCTTCCTTGCTGTCGAAATGGGCGTAGAAACCGCCCACGGTCAGGCCGGCAGCGCTCATCACCTGATTCACGCTGGGGTCCGCGGGCCCGCGCTGGATCAGCGCGCAACGTGCGGCATCGAGAATGCGTTCGCGGGTCTTGGCTTTCTTGTCGTTCATGGCAGGGCACCGGAAATATTATGTAAGTAATATTATGCTCATAATATTTAAAGGCAAGCCCTGAACCGGCCATTTGTTGGGCCGGGACAAGATTTTTTCGGGGGAAAAAACAAAAGGCTCATTCAATAATCGAATGAGCCTTGAAATTCCGCATAGCGGATAAATTGGCGTCCCCTAGGGGACTCGAACCCCTGTTACCGCCGTGAAAGGGCGGTGTCCTAGGCCACTAGACGAAGGGGACTTGTAACCTTCGTGCAGATCCGTTTTCACGAATCCTGGCGGAATTGGTGGAGCTAAGCGGGATCGAACCGCTGACCTCCTGCATGCCATGCAGGCGCTCTCCCAGCTGAGCTATAGCCCCGGATTTCTAGCCTCTCGGCCCAGCGACCTCTTTCGACATCGCTTGTGCAACACTGGCGTCCCCTAGGGGACTCGAACCCCTGTTACCGCCGTGAAAGGGCGGTGTCCTAGGCCACTAGACGAAGGGGACGCAACCCTTCTACCATTGACCGGCTCTTCGAACCGATCGGATCGCAGTCGCTGGAATTGACTGCAGATCTGGAAATTGGTGGAGCTAAGCGGGATCGAACCGCTGACCTCCTGCATGCCATGCAGGCGCTCTCCCAGCTGAGCTATAGCCCCACAATGTCGCTTTGAACTTGATCCGCTTGGCTGGGTGCTTCGCGTTTCGTTTTCGTTCATCGCTGTGGACGGGGCGCATATTAAGATCGGATTGCAGACCTGTCAAATATATTTTCAACAAAATTCAAAAATTTTTCCCCGGATAACAATCACTTACCGCCCTCCCCTGGCAAAAGCCCCGTATTTGCGGGGGATTGACGTCGTGCGCCAGGCCGCGCAAACGCCGCGGGGCGAACCCCCTGCCCCGGTACAAAGCCCCAGGCAGCGGATTCGCCCCGCGAAAAAACAGGCGACTGCGATCAGGCGATGGTGCCCAGCAGCTTCTCCCATTCCTTGTTTTCTTTCTTCGAAACGCCGCCCAGCAGGTCCAGGGCCTGGCGCAGGCGATAGCGGGTCAGGTCCGGGCCGAGGATTTCCATGGCGTCGAGCACCGAGACCGAGCTGGCTTGACCAGTGATCGCGGCGAACATCAGCGGCATGGCATCACGCAGCTTCAGTTCCAGGGCCTCGACCACGGCCTGGATACAGCCGGTGATACGGTCCTTTTCCCACTGGCGCAGGCTTTCCAGCTTCCACAGGATCAACTGCATGACCTGGCGCACCTGGTCGGCGGACAGCTTCTTGTGCTCGAACAGTTTCGCATCCAGCTTCAGCGCGCCTTCGAAGAAGAAGCCGCCCAGCGGCGCGATCTGGCTGAAGGTTTCCACCCGGCCCTGTACGTGCGGGGCGATCTTCATCATGTAGTCGCTGTTGAACGCCCACTTCTGCACGCGCGCGGCGAACGCTTCCACCGGCAGGTCACGCAGCCACTGGCCATTGAGCCAGGACAGCTTCTCGATATCGAAGATCGGCCCGCCCAGGGATACGCGGGACAGGTCGAAGTGCTCGACCATCTCGTCCAGGGAGAACTTCTCGCGCTCGTCCGGCATCGACCAGCCCATGCGCCCCAGGTAGTTGAGCATGGCTTCCGGCATGAAGCCCATGCGCTCGTAGAAGGTCACCGAGGTCGGGTTCTTGCGCTTGGACAACTTGCTCTTGTCCGGGTTGCGCAGCAGCGGCATGTAGCACAGCTTCGGCTGCTCCCAGCCGAAGTATTCGTAGAGCTTGATCAGCTTCGGCGCCGAGGGCAGCCACTCTTCGCCGCGCAGGACGTGAGTGATGCCCATCAGGTGGTCATCGACCACGTTGGCGAGGAAGTAGGTCGGCAGGCCATCGGTCTTCATCAGCACCTGCATGTCCATGCGGTCCCACGGGATCTCGACGTCGCCACGCAGCATGTCCGGCACCACGCAGACGCCTTCGCTCGGCACCTTCATGCGGATCACGTGGGGCTCGCCGGCGGCCAGGCGACGCTGCACTTCCTCGGCCGACAGCAGCAGCGCGCGACCGTCGTAACGCGGGGTCTCGCCACGGGCCATCTGCTCGGCACGCATCTGCTCCAGTTCCTCGGCGGTGCAGAAGCACGGGAACGCATGGCCCGCATCCACCAGTTGCTGTGCATATTGCTTATAGATCTCACCCCGCTCGCTCTGCCGATACGGACCGTGCGGACCGCCGACATCCGGGCCTTCGGCCCATTCGATGCCGAGCCAGCGCAGGGCATCGAAGATCTGTTGTTCGGATTCGCGGGTCGAACGCAACTGGTCGGTATCTTCGATACGCAGGATGAACTCGCCGCCGTGCTGCTTGGCAAAGCAGTAGTTGAACAGGGCGATATAGGCGGTGCCGACGTGAGGATCGCCGGTAGGCGAAGGCGCGATGCGCGTGCGAACGGTGGTCATGAGAGTCTCGAACAAGAGGTGAAACAAAGCCGGGATGTTAACAGGGAGCGGGCGCCGGGCTCCAGTAATGGGCGCGATCGTCACTTGCACCCTCGGATCCAATCTTTGTTAAATTTGCTTACATTTCTGGAACGATCGTCCCCATGCCTGCCCAACTCAAGCGTCGCCTGCTGATTTTTCTCTTCCTGGTTCTCCTGATTTCCCTTGGTTTCCTGGCTCACTGGTATCTGAAAGGCCGCTTCTACGAAAGCACCGACAATGCCTACGTGCAGGGCGAGATTACCCGGGTCTCCAGCCAGTTGAGCGCGCGTATCGATGCGGTCCTGGTGCAGGACAACCAGCACGTGAACAAGGGCGACCTGCTGGTGCGCCTGGAGGCCGACGACTTCCGCTTTGCCGTGGAACGCGCCCGCGCCACCCTCGATACCCGCGAGGCCGAGCGCCTGCAGGCGGAAAGCCGCCTGACCCAGCAATCGAGCCTGATCGCCGCCGGCCAGGCCCAGGTCTCCGCCAGCCAGGCCACCCTCGGTCGCGCGCAGCTGGACCTGAATCGCGCCCAGGCCCTGCGCAAGCCGGGCTTCGTCTCCGAGGAACGGGTCACCACCCTTTCCGCGGAAAACAATGTCGCCCGCTCCCAGGTCAGCAAAGCCCAGGCCGATCTGCAGGGCCAGCGCCAGCAGGTCAGTGCCCTGGAAGCCGAACTCAAGCGCCTCGACGCGCAGATCGCCACCGCCCGCACCGACCTGGCCCAGGCCGAACTCAACCTGACCCGCAGCGAAATCCACGCGCCGATCAGCGGCATGATCGGCCAGCGCAGCGCCCGCGATGGCCAATACGTGCAGAACGGCGCCTACCTGCTGTCCATCGTTCCCGACCAGGACATCTGGGTGCAGGCCAACTTCAAGGAAACCCAGATCGGCAAGATGCAGCCTGGCCAGCGCGCCGAGCTGGTCTTCGACAGCTACCCGGACACCCCCATCGAAGGCCGCGTCGACAGCCTGTTCGCCGCCTCCGGTGCGCAATTCAGCCTGCTGCCGCCGGACAACGCCACCGGCAACTTCACCAAGGTCGTACAACGGATTCCGGTAAAGCTGACCTTCAGCGCCGACAACCCGCTGCAGGGCCGCATCCGTCCGGGCATGTCGGTCACCGCCACTGTCGATCTGCGCAGCGATGGCCGGTGATCAACTGATCCGTCCCGTCGGCGAACCGAGCCGACGCGACTGGATCGCGGTAATGAGCGTGATGCTCGGTGCCTTCATGGCCGTGCTCGACATCCAGATCACCAACTCCTCGCTCAAGGACATCCAGGGTGCGCTGTCGGCGACCCTGGAAGAGGGTTCGTGGATTTCCACCTCCTACCTGGTGGCCGAGATCATCATGATCCCGCTGACCGCCTGGCTGGTGCAGCTGCTCTCGGCGCGGCGCCTGGCGGTATGGGTGTCGCTGGGTTTCCTGGCGTCCTCGCTGCTCTGCTCCATGGCCTGGAACCTGGAAAGCATGATCGTGTTCCGGGCCATGCAGGGCTTCACCGGCGGCGCGCTGATCCCCCTGGCATTCACCCTGACCCTGATCAAACTGCCGGAGCACCACCGCGCCAAGGGCATGGCGATGTTCGCCATGACCGCCACCTTCGCCCCGTCCATCGGACCGACCCTGGGTGGCTGGCTTACGGAAAACTGGGGCTGGGAGTACATCTTCTATATCAACATCCCGCCCGGCCTGATCATGATCGCCGGTTTGATGTACGGGCTGGAGAAGAAGGAGGCGCACTGGGAGTTGCTGAAAAGCACCGACTACGCCGGCATCGTCACCCTTGGTGTCGGTCTCGGCTGCCTGCAGGTGTTTCTCGAGGAGGGCCATCGCAAGGACTGGCTGGAATCGAGCCTGATCGTCTGCCTGGGCAGCATCGCCCTGGTCAGCCTGATCACCTTCGTCATCATCCAGTTCTCCAGGCCCAATCCGCTGATCAACCTGCGCATTCTGCGCAACCGCAATTTCGGCCTGTCGAGCATCGCCAGCCTGGGCATGGGGGTTGGCCTGTACGGTTCGATCTATCTGCTGCCGCTGTACCTGGCCCAGATCCAGAACTACAACGCCCTGCAGATCGGCGAAGTGATCATGTGGATGGGCGTGCCGCAGCTGTTCCTGATTCCGCTGATTCCGCAGCTGATGAAGGTGATTTCACCGAAGATTCTCTGCGCGGTCGGCTTTGGCCTGTTCGGTCTGGCCAGCTTCGGCTCCGGGGTGCTCAACCCCGACTTCGCCGGCAGCCAGTTCAACCATATCCAGATCATTCGCGCCCTCGGCCAGCCGATGATCATGGTGACCATCTCGCTGATCGCCACCGCCTATATCCAGCCGCAGGATGCGGGATCGGCGTCGAGCCTGTTCAATATCCTGCGCAACCTCGGCGGCGCGATCGGCATCGCCCTGCTGGCGACCCTGCTGGATGCGCGGGCCAAGGTGTATTTCGATTACCTGCGCGAGTCGGTGGTGCCGAGCAACCCGGCAGTGGCAGAGCGCCTTGCGCAGTTGGCGGAGCGACTGGGCAGTGACAATGCCGCCCTGGGCAAGCTGAGCGAGATCACCCATCAGCAGGCGATGATCATGGCTTACAACGATGCCTTCCACTTTGTCGGGATCGGCTTGGCGATCAGCATGGTTGCGGTCTTGTTGACCCGGAAGTTGCCGCAGGGATTGAAAGCGGGAGAAGCTCACTAAGTGCGAACTCCCCCTGTAGGAGCTGGCTTGCCTGCGAAGGGCCGCGCAGCGGTCCCTGACAGCGGTGAAATCTAGGACCGCTACGCGGTCCTTCGCGGGCAAGCCACGCTCCTACAGGTGAAATGAAGCGCTCGCCGGTCAAGCGGTAATCAGCTTCTCACGCAACTTGGCAATCTCGTCACGCATCTGCGCCGCCGCCTCGAACTCCAGATCCCGCGCCAGCTGGAACATTTTCTCTTCGAGCTGCTTGATGCGCTTGGTGATCTCCGCCGGCGAACGCAACTCGGCCTCGTAGCGCGCGTTCTCCTCCGCCGCCTTGGCCATGCCCTTGCGCTTCTTGCTGCGCGAACCGGGCACGTTGGCGCCTTCGAGGATGTCGGTGATGTCCTTGACCACCCCCTTGGGCACGATGCCATTGGCTGCGTTGAAGGCGATCTGCTTGTCGCGGCGGCGCTCGGTCTCGTCGATCGCCCGCTGCATCGAGCCGGTGATCTGGTCGGCATAGAGGATCGCCCGGCCATTGAGGTTGCGCGCGGCGCGGCCGATGGTCTGGATCAGCGAACGCTCGGAACGCAGGAACCCTTCCTTGTCCGCGTCAAGGATCGCCACCAGCGACACCTCGGGCATGTCCAGGCCTTCGCGCAGCAGGTTGATCCCCACCAGCACGTCAAAGGTGCCGAGACGCAGGTCGCGGATGATCTCGACCCGCTCCACCGTATCGATATCCGAATGCAGGTAGCGCACCCGCACATCGTGATCGGCGAGGTAGTCGGTGAGATCCTCGGCCATGCGCTTGGTCAGGGTGGTGACCAGCACCCGCTCCTCCATGGCCACGCGCTTGCGGATTTCCGAGAGCAGGTCGTCGACCTGGGTCAGCGCCGGACGGATCTCCACCTGCGGGTCGACCAGACCCGTCGGGCGCACCACCTGCTCGACGACCCGCCCGGCGTGCTCGGCTTCATACGGCCCGGGGGTGGCGGACACGAAGATGGTCTGCGGGCTGACGCTCTCCCACTCGTCGAAGCGCATTGGCCGGTTGTCCAGCGCGGAAGGGAGACGGAAGCCGTACTCCACCAGGGTTTCCTTGCGCGAACGGTCGCCCTTGTACATCGCCCCGACCTGCGGAACGCTGACATGGGATTCGTCTATCACCAACAGCGCGTCCGGCGGCAGGTAGTCGTACAGCGTGGGCGGCGGCGCCCCGGCTGGCCGGCCGGAGAGGTAGCGCGAGTAGTTTTCGATACCGTTGCAGTAGCCCAGCTCGAGGATCATCTCCAGGTCGAAGCGGGTGCGCTGCTCCAGGCGCTGCGCCTCGACCAGTTTGTTGGCCTTGTGCAAGTACTCCAGACGGTCCTTGAGCTCGTCCTTGATCCCGTCCACCGCCTCCAGCAGGGTTTCCCGCGGGGTGACGTAGTGGCTCTTGGGATAAAAGGTGAAACGCGGCAGTTTGCGGATCACTTCACCGGTCAGCGGATCGAAGGCGGCGAGGTTCTCCACTTCGTCGTCGAACAGCTCGATACGGATGGCTTCCAGGTCGGATTCCGCCGGGAACACATCGATCACATCGCCGCGCACGCGGAAGGTGGCGCGGGCAAAATCCATTTCGTTGCGGGTGTACTGCAGGTCGGCCAGGCGTCGCAGCAGGGCGCGCTGGTCGAGTTTGTCGCCACGGTCGACGTGGAGGACCATCTTCAGGTAGGTCTCCGGGCTGCCCAGGCCGTAGATGCACGACACCGTGGTGACGATGATCGCATCGCGGCGCTCCAGCAGTGCCTTGGTCGCCGACAGGCGCATCTGCTCGATATGGTCGTTGATCGAGGCGTCCTTCTCGATGAAGGTATCGGACGACGGCACGTAGGCCTCGGGCTGGTAGTAGTCGTAGTAGGAAACGAAATACTCCACCGCGTTGTTCGGAAAGAACGCCTTGAACTCGCCGTACAGCTGCGCGGCCAGGGTCTTGTTCGGCGCCAGCACCAGGGTCGGACGCTGCACCTGGGCGATCACGTTGGCGATGCTGAAGGTCTTGCCCGAGCCGGTCACACCGAGCAGGGTCTGGTGCGCCAGCCCCGCCTCGATGCCTTCGACCATCAGGCGGATGGCTTCCGGCTGGTCGCCGGCCGGCTGGAAACGGGTGACGAGCTGAAACTCGGACATGACGGACCTCTGCGCAAGTGCGGATACAGGCAACTGTATTTTTAGCCAGTAGTTATACCCAATTAAAGGCGTCCTGCGCCAGTTTCAACCGAACGCTCGACGGATTTCCCACGGTTGACCGGGGGATTCGACTAACGGTCGAAAAATATTCCCTGAAACAGCGGGAAAAGCTGCGACAGACTGTCGCCGTGACCGACCGGTATCACTATACTGACTCCCCGTTTGTGCACCGCTCTAGTGCATTCGGCTGGAGCGTGCGGACCCTATCACCCTCCATTCAGAGCCAAGGTAATAATGAGCCTGTTTTCCGCTGTCGAGCTGGCACCACGCGATCCCATTCTGGGCCTCAACGAAGCATTCAACGCCGACCCACGCACCGAGAAAGTCAACCTCGGCGTAGGCGTCTACTGCAACGAAGAAGGACGCATCCCACTGCTGCGTGCGGTCATCGAAGCCGAAACCCAACGTGCCGCACAGCACGCTTCCCGCGGCTACCTGCCGATCGACGGTATCGCCGCCTATGACCAGGCCGTGCAGAAACTGCTGTTCGGTGCCGAGTCGCCACTGCTGGCCGAAGGTCGTGTGGTCACCGTCCAGGCCGTCGGCGGTACCGGCGCCCTGAAGATCGGTGCCGACTTCCTCAAGCAGCTGTCGCCGAACGCTGTCGTCGCCATCAGCGACCCGAGCTGGGAAAACCATCGCGCCCTGTTCGAAACCGCCGGTTTCCCGGTGCAGAACTACCGCTACTACGACGCGCCGAGCAACGACGTGAACCGCGCCGGCATGCTGGAAGACCTGAACAACCTGCCATCGGGTTCGATCATCGTCCTGCACGCCTGCTGCCACAACCCGACCGGTGTCGACCTGAGCCTGGCCGACTGGAAAAACGTGCTGGAAGTGGTCAAGGCCAAGGGCCATGTGCCGTTCCTCGACATGGCCTACCAGGGCTTTGGTGACGGTATCGCCGAAGACGCCTTCGCCGTGCGCCTGTTCGCCGAGTCGGGCCTGAACTTCTTCGTCTCCAGCTCGTTCTCCAAGTCGTTCTCGCTGTACGGCGAGCGCGTCGGCGCCCTGTCGATCGTCACCAACGCCAAGGAAGAAAGCGCTCGCGTGCTGTCCCAGGTCAAGCGCGTGATCCGCACCACCTACTCCAACCCGCCGACCCACGGCGCCAGCATCGTTGCTGCCGTGCTGAACAGCGCCGAGCTGCGTCAGATGTGGGAAACCGAGCTGGGTGAAATGCGCGGCCGCATCCACGGCATGCGCAAGCAGATGGTCGATCTCCTCGCCGAATACGGCGCCAAGCGCGATTTCAGCTTCGTCGGCCGTCAGCGCGGCATGTTCTCCTACTCGGGCCTGAGCGTTGAGCAGGTAGCCCGCCTGAAGAACGAATTCGGCATCTACGCCCTGGACACCGGCCGCATCTGCGTGGCAACCCTGAACCAGAGCAACATCCACGTGGTCACCAAAGCCATCGTCGAAGTGCTGTAATCGAGCAACTCCCAAGGGGAGCTTGACTTCCCCTTGGGAATCAGTAAGATACGCCCCAGATTCCGCGATAGCTCAGTCGGTAGAGCAAATGACTGTTAATCATTGGGTCCCTGGTTCGAGTCCAGGTCGCGGAGCCAAATACTGAAAACCTCCAGATGCGCAAGCACTGGAGTTTTTTCATTGCGGCGTGGAAATGCCCTTCTCTCCTTTCGGTGCCCGCCTTCACGGGCACCGCTGTTGCGCTCACTCCCGCCCGATAGGGTAGAACTCGCCCGAACTCCACACCCCCAGCCAGGACTCGCCGGCAATTTCCCGCGAGACCGCCAGATCCACCAGTTGATAGAACACATTGCGGTGAATCAGCGCCTCCAGGTTGGCGCGCATATGCACGTAGGGTGACGGCTCCTGGGTCAGCGGATCGATGACGAAACGCAGTGGGTGCTCGGCGCCAGCCTGGACCCGGTCCTCGACATTGCTGGTGAAGAACAGGGCCTGCTGCTCGCCCTCGCCCTCCACTTCCACACTCACCGCCACGAAGGGCGCGTCATCGACCTTGATCCCGACCTTTTCCACCGGTGTGATCAGGAAGTAATCGTCGCCATCCCGGCGAATGATGGTGGAGAACAGGCGCACCATGGGCTTGCGCCCGATCGGTGTGCCCAGGTAGTACCAGGTGCCGTCGCGGGCGATACGCATGTCGATATCGCCACAGAAGTCCGGATTCCACAGATGGACCGGCGGCAGGCCCTTTTCCGCCTTGGGAATCTGTGCAAGTAGATCGTTGGCCTTGCCTGTATCGACCATATTCCTGTGTCCTCAGCGACTCATGCCCAGAAGGGTTCGAGCGTAATCTTCCAGGGGTGGGCCGAGCAAATCTTCCGGCTTGTTGTCATGGAACGTCAGCAAACCGCCGCGGCTGCGAATCCGTGCGGTGTCGATGAGGTAACGGGTATTGGTCTCGATCAGCATCATCTGCACCACACCGGTATCGACCCCCAGACGGTCGACCGCCTGCTCGTCATACCATTCGTCACCATTGCCGATACGGTTGTCCGCCTTGGCGAAGCGGGCATACAGCAGGTAGTGAGCACCGACCGAGCGCGCCTGGACCAGCGCGTCCTCCAGGCCGACCGGGCCTTCGGCGCGACGCACCAGCGGAAAATACTCGACGAAGCCCTTGAATGCTTCCTCTGCCACCACATTGGGCCGCGGGTAAGCGCCGCCGGGCGGCACGAAAGCCCCCTGGGCGATGAAAATGAACGAGTCGGGTTGCAGGCGCAGCGATATCGAGCGCTGGGTATCGCTATGATCAAGCAGACCCGCATCGCTCATGTGATAGCGGGCACCTTCGCCCATGTCGCTGACATTCATGCAGCCACCCAGCGCGATGAACGCCAGCAGCAGAACCAGGCTACGCATCTTTCCTCCAGAGGCCGGCGACGGAAAACCGGCGAACAGCCCGCTAATGCAGGTTCTGCGCCAGCTTGCCCGCTCAGCCGCCGATGATCTTCATCACCGTGGCGCCGCCGGAGAAGGCCACGCTCTGCTTGTCACCCAGGGCCTTGACCAGCAAGCCCTGGAGGGCCGGCAATGCCTGGTGACGCGGGAGGTCGAGCAGATCGCCGATATAGTGCCGATTGCTCGACGACAGGCAACCGTGCAGCCAACCGGTGGAAGACAGGCGCAGGCGCGAGCAGGTACGACAGAACGGCACGCTTTCGTTGGCGATCACACCGAAGCAGCCCCGCCCCGGAATTCGGTAGCGCAATGCCGTGGCATCCACCGGCGCATCCGCCTGGGCGTATTCGAAGTGCTCGCCGATCACTTGCAGCAGCTGTTCGAGGCCGACGAACTGCTGCAGGAACTGGTTGTTGTCCCGGGCCAGGTGCCCCATGCGCATCAGCTCGATGAAACGCAGCTCGTAGCCGTGCTCCAGGCAGTACTCCAGCAGCGGCAGGACCTGATCGAGGTTCTGCCCGCGCAGCGGCACCATGTTGACCTTGATCTTCATCCCAGCCGCCGCGGCCTGCGCCATGCCATCGAGCACAGTGGCCAGGTCGCCACCACGGGCGATGCCACGGAAGGCCTGGGCATCGAGGGTATCCAGGGAGACATTGAGGCGACGGATGCCGACATCCACCAGCAGCGGCAGCTTGCGCGCCAGCAACTGGCCGTTGGTGGTGAGGCTGATGTCGTCGAGGCCGAAGCCAGCCACGGTTTTCAGGAAGGTTTCCAGCTTGGGGCTGACCAGCGGCTCACCTCCGGTAACCCGCAGCCGTTCGATGCCGGCGGCCTCGATCAGGTAGGCCACCCCACGCGCCAGAGCCTCGGCAGACAACTCATCCTGCGCGGCGACCAGTCGCTTGCCGTCAGGCACGCAATAGGTGCATGCGTAGTTGCAGGCGGCGGTAAGGCTGACACGCAGATTGCGAAAACGCCTGCCTTGACGGTCGACGATCATGGAAAACTCCGGCATGGATGAATCGGGCCCGCAAAACCTGACTCAAAAATCAGGTTTTTGCAAGCCTTGTCTCCAAGTATATTCCTGAGCTGTCGCGCCTAGTAGCGCCGGTGTCGCCCGCGACTATCAGTTGGCGGACGGCTCCGGATCGCGCTTGCGCTTGTTGCCCATGCGCACGCCGATGTCCATCAGGAACTGGAAGAAGCCTTCCTGATCCTCGAGGACATTGCTCCAGAACGGCGAGTGATACAGCGCCACGGCGCCATGCACCAGGGCCCAGGCGGCGCAGTAGTGGAAGTACGGCGGCACGTCCTCGAGCTTGCCTTCGCTGATGCGGCCCTTGATCAGCAGGGTCAGGCGGTCGAAGTTCGAGGCACGGATCTTGTGCAGCTCCTCGACCATGTCCGGCACCTGGTGGCCCTTCACCACCTTCTCTTCCAGACGGTCGAACAGGCGGTAACGCTGCGGATCGCGCATGCGGAATTCGAAATAGGCGCGCGACAGGGCTTCCTTGTCACGGTCGACATCGGCGGAGTGCAGCAACTGGTTCAAATCCCGCTCGTAGTCGAGCATCAGGCGCAGGTAGATCTCCGCCTTGGACTTGAAATGCTTGTAGATCGTGCCTTTGCCGATACCCACAGCATCAGCGATCATCTCGACGGTGACGCTGTCTTCACCCTGTTCGAGAAACAGCTTGAGTGCGGTATCGAGAATTTCCTGCTCACGGCGACGAAATTCACGGACCTTGCGAGGTTCTTTCTGCATAAGAAGGTCTGGATCAAAATCGAAGCCAAGTATTATGCCTAACTTGCGGCAAAATGCACGGATCATGAAGAGTTCGAAGCGCCTCCCACCCCGCAAGACCCGGACCATGCCGATTTCGCCCACTCAGGGCGAGCGATGAGTGCTCAGCAGCGACAGCCGTATTCCAAATCTGTTTAAAAAACGAGCAGTGAGCGCTGGAAGCCCTTCAATCCTGATTAATACTTGAAGTGTTGGCGAGGCATACCCCCCAAGTGTCACGCCGATAAAGGTGATCAGGGAGTGTTCGCCTTTGTTTTACTCCTAATGGTCTTAACCCGGATTCCCCCCCCAGAACCCGGGTTTTTTTTGTCCGCCTGGCGGGCTCAGGCGCCGCCCACCCGGGCCAGCGGGAACAGGCGGCGGAAGTTCGCCGTGGTCTGCTCCGCCAACTGCTCGTAGCGCTCACCGCGCACCAGCGCGATGAATTCGGCCACGTCACGCACGTACTCCGGCAGGTTCGGCTTGCCGCGATGGGGAATCGGCGCCAGGTACGGCGAGTCGGTTTCCACCAGCAGGCGGTCGGCCGGCACCTGCCGCGCCACATCGCGCAGGGCATCGGCATTGCGGAACGTGACGATGCCCGACAGGGAAATGTAATAGCCGAGATCGAGGGCGGCCCTGGCCATGTCCCAGTCTTCGGTGAAACAGTGCAATACGCCCGCCTGGGGCAACGCCGCCTCGCGCAGCAACGCCAGCGTATCGGCCCGCGCCGCGCGTGTATGGATCACCACCGGCTTGCCGGTGATCCGCGCAGCCTCCAGGTGCAGGCGGAACGACGCCTGCTGCAGCTCGGCCGCCTCCGGCTCGTAGTGATAATCCAGACCGGTTTCGCCGATCGCCACCACATGGGGGTGATTCAGTTCCTGGAGCAGCCAGTCCAGCGCCGGCTCGGCACCGGGGGCCAGGTCCAGCGGGTGAACACCCACCGAGCAGTCGACGTCCGCGTATCGCTCAGCCAGCGCCTTGACCTGCGCGGCGTTGTCGGCGCTGACGCCGATGCACAGGAAGTGCCCGACCCCTCTGGCGCGCGCAGCATCCAGGGCAGCATCGAGGGAGCCGTCGTGGGCGGCAAGGTCAAGACGGTCGAGGTGGCAATGGGAATCTACGAGCATGGCGAAATACGATCTGCAAAGGAAATTGAAATGCCGGCGACTCAGCGCTGGCCCGGCAGCATGGCCCAGGAAGCCAGCAGGGCTTCGAGCAGCAGTACGCGGTTGAGGTTGGCCTTGCCAAGTACCTTCTGACGCTGGGCGAGGATCCAGTCCTGGATTTCCAGCACCTTGCCCTGCGGGCTTTTCTGCGCGAGGTACTGCACCACCTTGCGCATGTCGGCCAGACCAAGGCCCTCTTCGTCCTGGGTCAGCTGATAGCGCAGGATCAGGTTCGACCAGTCGCAGAACCAGTCGAACAGGTGCAGCAGGGAGATGGCGTTCCAGGATTCGGCGAGCTGGCTGGGTGATTGCTGCTGCTTGAGCAGTTTCTTCACGCCGTCGACCACCTGCGCACGCTGCTCGCGGACGCCCTGCTGCTGCAAGCTCAGCGCCATCAATGGCGAACCGGCGGCCAGGCTCAGCAGTTCGCTGCGCTCGCGCTCCTCGCAATCCGGCAAGGCCGACGCGAGCCAGGTCAGGCTCTGCGCTTCCAGCGGCTGCGGGCAGGCGATCTGCTGGCAGCGACTCTTGATGGTCGCCAGCAAGCGGCTCGGCTGATGGCTGACCAACAGCAGCACGGTATCGCCGGAGGGCTCCTCGAGGCTTTTGAGCAAGGCGTTGGCAGCGTTGACGTTCATCGCCTCCACCGGCTCGATCAGCACCACCTTGCGCCCGCCGAGCTGGGCAGTCTGGGTGACGAAGCCGACCAGGTCGCGGACCTGGTCGACCTTGATCGGCTTGTCGGCTTCTTCCGGTTCCAGCACGTAGTTGTCAGGATGGCTGCCGGCCGCCAGGAGCATGCACGACTTGCACTGCCCGCAGGCCTGCAGGGCTGCGGGACGCTGGCACAGGAGCAAGGCCATGAGACGCTCGGCCAGGGCACGCTTGCCGATACCTTGCGGCCCATGCAGCAGGTAGGCGTGCGCATGCCGGGCGCGCCCGGCCAGTTGCTGCCAGAGCGTCGCCTGCCAGGGATAGGCCTCAGCCACGAACGCGCTCCACGATCTGCCCGACCAGCCCGTCCAGCGACTGCTGCACCGCGACCAGCGGCTGCGCCGCGTCAATCAGGCGATAGCGCTGCGGATCGGCCTTGGCCCGGTCGAGATAGGCCTGGCGCACCGCCTCGAAGAAGGCCTGGCCTTCCTGCTCGAAGCGGTCCAGGCGACCGCGAGCGGCGGCGCGGGACAAACCGACTTCCACCGGCAGGTCGAACAACAGGGTCAAATCCGGCTGCAGCCCAGCCTGGACGAAGCGCTCCAGGGTAGCGATGCGCTCCATGTCGAGACCACGGCCACCGCCCTGGTAGGCATAGGTGGCATCGGTGAAACGGTCGCACAGCACCACCGCGCCACGGGCCAGGGCCGGACGGATGACCTCGGCCAGGTGCTGGGCACGGGCAGCGAAGACCAGCAGCAGCTCGGTGTCGGCATCCATCTTCTCGTCGCTGGGGGCCAGCAGCAGTTCGCGAATGCGCTCGGCCAGCGGGGTACCGCCAGGCTCGCGAGTCAGCAGCACATCCAGGCCGCGATCGCGCAGGTGTCCGGCCAGGTAGTCACGGTTGGTGCTCTTGCCCGCGCCTTCCGGACCTTCCAGGGTGATAAACAAACCGCTCACTCGGCATCCTCGAAAAAATTCATTGCGTGGTGGACTCGCCGCTGGCCGGCGCTTCAGGCGCCTCCGCGGGTGCGTTGTCGGGGGCAACCGCAGGGGGTTCGACTGGCGCCTCCTGATCCACGGGAGCGCTCGGCAGCGACTGGCCGTTGCCGTTGGGCAGCGGTGTCGGACTGGAGCGATAGTCCGCACGCCGCTTCAACTGATACTCGCGAACCGCGGAGTTGTGCGCATCGAGATCGTCGGAGAAGACATGGCTGCCATCGCCACGGGCGACGAAATACAGGCTGCTGCCCGGCGTCGGGTTGAGCGCCGCGTGAATCGCCTCGCGTCCGACCATGGCGATCGGTGTCGGCGGCAGACCGGAAATCACGTAGGTGTTGTAAGGGGTGGACTCGCGCAGGTCGGCGCGGGTGATCTTTCCGTTGTAGCGCTCGCCCATGCCATAGATGACCGTGGGATCGGTCTGCAGCAGCATGCCGATCTGCATGCGGCGAACGAACACCCCGGCGATCTGCCCGCGCTCCTGCGGCACGCCGGTTTCCTTTTCCACCAGCGAGGCCATGATCAGTGCCTGGTAGGGATCCCGGTACGGCAGTTCGGCGGGGCGATCAGCCCACTCCTTCGCCAGTACTTCCTCCAGGCGCGCATAAGCCTGCTGCAGCAACTCGACATCGGTCATGCCGCGAACGAACTTGTAGGTATCGGGGAAGAAACGCCCTTCGGGGAAGACCGCGGGATGACCCAGCTTGTCCATGACCTCGGCGTCACTGAGGCCGGCCAGGGTCTGGGTGATCTTTTCGTGCTTGGCCAGGGCCCCACGAACCTGGCGGAAGGTCCAGCCCTCGACCAGGGTCAGGTTGTACTGCACCACATCGCCACGGCGCCAGTCTTCGAACAGGTCGCGCACGGTCATGCCAGGGGTCATGCGATATTCACCGGTGTGCAGAGGCACCCCAGCCATGTTGAAACGCCAGTAGATGCGCAACCAGAACGCATCCTTGATCAGGCCGTCGCTCTCCATCCGGTAGAACATGCGATTGGGGTTGGTGCCGGTGGGGACGTCCAGCAGTTCCTCGCCGGAAAGATGCAGCGGCTGCTCCACCGACGAGCTGACTTTCCAGGCGGAATAGCCAAGTACCAGGCCGGCCAGGATCAGACCGATCTCCAGCAACAACAGCAATTTACGTCTCACGAAATCAGGCATCCAGTAGCGTACGGGCAATGGCCTGCAGTTTACGGGTGAGAGGCCCCGGCGACCAGTTCAGCGATGCAAATGAACGCACCGGCCAGACACCGTAGACACTGTTGCAGAGAAACAATTCATCGGCCTGCTCGAGATCGCTCAGGGACAGGTCGCCAACATGGGTCGGGATGCCTTCATCCGCCGCAGCATCCAGCAGCGCGGCACGCATGACTCCGGCCACGCCACAGCGACTCAGGTCGGCAGTGAACAACTGCTGGTCACGGACCAGGAACAGATTGCTGTACACCCCTTCGATCACCCGGCCGGACATATCCAGCATCAATCCTTCGGCGTACTCGGCGCCCTGCCACTCGGCGCGGGCCAGCACCTGCTCGAGGCGATTGAGGTGCTTGAGCCCGGCCAGCAGCGGTTGCTCGGCCAGTCGCGTCCGGCACGGGAACAGACGCACGCCCTGCTCGGCATTTTCGGCGGGATAAGCGGGAGCGGGATTGCCCTGGAGGATCCTGCGCGGTGCGGCACCGACGGCCGCGGCATAACCGCGCTGGCTATCGCCACGGGTGAGAATCAGCTTGAGCACGCCATCCCCGAGCAACGCGGCATAGCGACTCAGCTCGTCTTCAATCAACAGGAAATCGGCCTCGATCGCCAGGCGCTTGCAACCCAGCGCCAGACGATCGAGGTGGTAGTCAAGCAGGGACAGGCGCCCCGCCTTGACGGCAATGGTCTCGAACAAACCATCGCCATAAGCCAGGCCGCGGCTCTGCAGCGCCAGGGAATCGGCGCCCTGCCCGTCGACCCAGGCCTGCATCAGCCGACGAACCGACGGAACACCAGCGAACCGTTGGTACCACCGAAACCGAAGGAGTTCGACAGCACGACATCGATCGGCATGTTGCGCGCCTCATGGGCGACGAAGTCCAGATCGCAACCAACATCGGGTTCGTCGAGGTTGATGGTGGGCGGTGCCACCTGGCTGTTGATCGCCAGGACGCTGAAGATCGCCTCCACCGCGCCCGCCGCACCCAACAGGTGACCGGTCATGGACTTGGTCGAACTGACCGCCAGCTTGTAAGCATGCTCGCCGAACACCGACTTGACCGCGGCGACTTCCGCCAGGTCACCCGCCGGGGTCGAGGTGCCATGGGCGTTGATGTAGCTCACCTGGCTCGGGTCGATCTTCGCGTCACGCAGGGCGTTGGCCATGCAACGCGCCGCGCCGGCACCGTCCTCGGGAGGCGAGGTCATGTGGTAGGCGTCGCCGCTCATGCCGAAGCCGACCAGCTCGGCATGGATGGTCGCACCACGGGCCTTGGCGTGCTCCAGCTCTTCCAGCACCAGGGCACCGGAGCCATCGGACAGCACGAAGCCGTCGCGCCCCTTGTCCCATGGGCGACTGGCCCGGGTCGGGTCGTCATTGCGGGTCGACAGCGCGCGGGATGCGCCGAAACCACCCATGCCCAGACCACAGGCAGCCATTTCCGCCCCGCCGGCGATCATCACGTCGGCTTCGCCGAACGCAATGTTGCGCGCTGCCATGCCGATACAGTGGGTACCGGTGGTGCAAGCGGTGGCAATGGCATAGTTCGGTCCCTGTACGCCCAGGTGGATGGACAGGAAACCGGAAATCATGTTGATGATCGAACCTGGCACGAAGAACGGCGAAATACGCCGCGGACCTTGCTCGTGCAGGGTACGACTAGTTTCTTCGATATTGGTCAGGCCGCCAATACCCGAGCCCATGGCAACACCGATACGCTCGCGATTGGCATCGGTGACCTCCAGGCCGGCATTGCGTACCGCCTGAAAACCGGCCGCCAGGCCGTACTGGATGAACAAATCGAGCTTGCGAGCTTCCTTGACCGACAGATACTGCTCGACCTCGAAGCCCTTGACCGAGCCGCCAAAACGGGTGGAGTAGGCAGAAAGGTCCGTATGCTCGATCAGACCAATGCCACTGCGGCCAGCCAGAATGCCCTGCCAACTGCTCGGCACATCGGTACCCAGTGGCGACAGCATACCCATACCGGTGACCACGACGCGTCTACGCGACACAGCGCTCTCCTTATTCTATATGTCTACATCTCTTGCAAAGAAAAAACCGCACGCCGGCAAAGGCAGTGCGGTTTTTCCCTGACAAGAAGCGACGACTATGAAGTCTTAGCCCTGGTGGGCGTTGACGTAGTCGATAGCAGCTTGAACAGTAGTGATCTTCTCGGCTTCTTCGTCAGGAATCTCGGTTTCGAATTCCTCTTCCAGAGCCATCACCAGCTCAACGGTGTCAAGGGAATCGGCACCCAGATCGTCAACGAAGGAAGACTCGTTCTTCACTTCTTCTTCCTTGACGCCCAGTTGCTCGGCAACGATTTTCTTGACGCGTTCTTCGATGGTGCTCATACCTTGTTTTCACTCCTAATGGACATATGTCAGGCAGCTGGCCGGTGTGTAAGTTTATAGAAAGGCGTCTGCATTTCAAGCTCAACGCATCCCTCCCCTACAGCACCCGCCGACTCCCCTGGAATTAGATTGCAGCTTTATAACGGATTTTAGTCAGCACGTATGACATTTTTTTAAAACAATCCGTCACATTTGACTACATGTACATCCCGCCGTTGACCGGAATGGTGGCGCCGGTTACGTATGCCGCACCGTCGGATGCCAGGAATGCGACCACTTTCGCGATCTCATCGGCCTGACCCAGACGGCCCAGCGGAATTTGCGTCGTCAGCGATTCACGATGCGCTTCAGGCAGCTCGCGGGTCATATCGGTGTCGATAAAACCTGGAGCGACCGCGTTCACGGTAATCGCACGGGAGCCCACTTCGCGGGCCAGTGCGCGACTGAAACCTTCCAGACCGGCCTTGGCGGCGGCGTAGTTGACCTGGCCCGCGTTACCCATGGCACCGACCACCGAGCCGATGCTGATGATACGACCCCAGCGTGCCTTGGTCATGCCGCGCAGCACACCCTTGGACAGACGGTAGAGGCTGTTCAGGTTGGTGTCGATGACATCGAACCACTCGTCATCCTTCATGCGCATCATCAGGGTATCGCGGGTGATGCCGGCGTTGTTGACCAGGATCGCCGGCGCACCGAATTGCTCCTGAATGGCAGCCAGCACCGCGGTCACCGACTCGTCGCTGGTAACGTTCAGTTCCAGACCGGTACCGGCGATACCATGTTCCTTCAGGGTCGCGGCGATACGCTCGGCGCCCGAAGCGGATGTGGCGGTACCGATCACGGTCGCGCCCAGGCGGCCCAGCTCCAGGGCAATGGCCTGACCGATGCCACGGCTGGCGCCGGTGACCAGTGCAACTTTACCTTGCAGACTCATGCAAGCTCTCCTAATTAAGCCAGCGCCGCGCGCGCAGCGGCGACGGCATCCGGGGTGTTGAGATTGTAGGTGGTCACGCCATCGGCACAACGCTTGTTCAGACCGGCCAGAACCTTGCCCGGGCCACACTCGACCAGTTGCACCGCGCCCTGGGCGGCCAGGGTCTGCACGCACTCGACCCAGCGAACCGGCTTGTACAGCTGCTCCAGCAGGTCGCGCTTGAGGATTTCCAGGTCGGCGGGTACCGCTGCGCTGACATTCTGTACCACCGGGATTTCCGGGGCCTTCCACTCGATGGCATTGACCGAGTCAGCAAAACGCTCGGCGGCCGGACGCATCAGTTCGCAGTGCGATGGCACGCTGACCGGCAGCGGCAGGGCACGCTTGGCACCACGGGCCTTGCAGCCTTCGATGGCGCGCTCGACCGCGGCCTTGGCACCGGCAATGACCACCTGGCCCGGAGAGTTGAAGTTGACCGCACTGACCACATCGCCCTGCGCCGCTTCGGCACAGATGGCGACGACATCGGCGTCGTCCAGACCGAGGATGGCCGCCATGGCGCCCTGACCGGCCGGCACGGCTTCCTGCATCAGTTGACCGCGACGCTCGACCAGCTTGACCGCATCAGTCAGGCTCAGGCTGCCGGCAGCGACCAGCGCGCTGTATTCACCCAGGCTGTGCCCGGAAACGAATGCCGGACGCGCGCCACCTTCGGCCAGCCACAGGCGCCACAGGGCGATCGAGGCGGTGAGGATGGCAGGCTGGGTTTTGTCGGTTTGGTTGAGTTGCTCTTCCGGACCGTTCTGGACCAGTGCCCAGAGGTCGTAGCCCAGAGCCTCGGAGGCCTCGCTGAAGGTATCGATGACCAGCTGATGCTGGGCGCCCAGCTCGGCGAGCATGCCGAGAGACTGCGAACCTTGACCAGGAAAGACGAATGCGAGGGATGCAGACATTGAACAAGCCCCTAGTGATCTTGTCGTCGAAAATGAGTGTCCAGCCGCAGCTGGACACAAGAAAACCGAAAGTTTGGATGGTCACGAAAACCAAGCGGTCACATTTAACCACTTCCTGGCGAATATGCCTAAAGCAACAGATCCTCCAGCCGACCGTGCAGACGCTGGGGCAGGTTTTCCTGGATTTCGATCAGCGCGCGCTGGATAGCGCTCTGGAAACCCTGCACCCCGGCTGAGCCGTGGCTCTTTATGACGATACCCTGCAGGCCGAGGAAACTCGCGCCATTGTGGCGCGCCGGCGCCAGATCGGCCTGCAGACGCCGCAGCAGCGGCATGGCCATCGCGCCGACCAGACGCGACGCGACGCTGCTACGGAACAGCGCCTCGATGCGGGCACCGATCATGGTGGCCAGACCTTCGCTGGACTTGAGCAGGATGTTGCCAACGAAACCGTCGCACACCACCACGTCCGCCTCGCCACGATACAGGCCGTCGCCCTCGACGAAGCCGATATAGTTGAGGCCGCGGGCCTGCTGCAGCAGGCTGGCCGCCAGCTTGACCTGCTGGTTGCCCTTGATGTCTTCGGTACCGACGTTGAGCAATGCCACCCGCGGCCGGGAAATCCCCAGGGCCTGGGCCGCGACCGAGCCCATCACGGCGAACTGGTACAGGTGCTCGGCGCTGCAATCGACATTGGCGCCGAGATCGAGCAACTGGCAGTAACCGCGCTGGGTCGGAATCGCCGCCACCATCGCCGGACGATCGATGCCGGGCAAGGTCTTGAGCACGTAGCGAGACAACGCCATCAGCGCACCGGTGTTGCCAGCACTGACGCAGGCCTGAACCTTGCCATCACGCAATAATTCGAGCGCCACGCGCATCGACGAGTCGGGCTTGCCACGCAACGCCTGGGACGGCCTCTCGTCCATGCCGATCACTTCGCTCGCCGCAACGATCTGCAGGCGTGCGCGATCCGCAGCCGACTGGCCAGCGATCAGGTCTTCAAGGAGGGAGGGTTGACCGACGAGGGTCAGGTGAAGCGAGGGGGTAGCCGAGAGACAAGCAAGGCTTGCCTGGACAATGCTGCGGGGACCGAAGTCCCCGCCCATTGCGTCGATCGCAATGATCTGAGCGGACAAGGATTACTCGTCGGCGCCCTTGTCGATCACTTTACGACCACGGTATACGCCTTCTGGCGAAACGTGGTGACGCAGGTGAACTTCACCGGTGGTTTTCTCTACGGACAGGGCGTTGGCTTCGAGGGCATCGTGCGAACGGCGCATGTCACGGGCAGAGCGGGATTTTTTGTTCTGCTGAACAGCCATAATTGATTAACTCCTAAACGTTTGGGTCACGCTTTAACTGCGCCAATACACTGAACGGGTTGGACCGCTTTACCTCGTCCTCGCTCGGTTCGGGCTCATCGGCGCCCGCCGGCTGCTGGCATTCTTCCGGATGATGAGCAGGCACGATGGGCAAGGCAAGCAACAGCTCTTCCTCGACCAATGCCTGCAGATCCAAAGGATCCTCGCCCAGTTCCAGCACGTCATAACCTTTCGGCAACGACTGGGTATTCGCACCCTCCTTCACCACGGCGTAAGTACATTCGCTGTGGATCGGCAGGGTGACCAGCTCAAGACAACGCTGGCAAACCATCTTGACGTCGACGTTGAGATCGGTGTGGACAACCACCGTACCTTGCTCGTCTCGTTCAAAATCGAATTTGGCCTGCACCGTACCGACATTGTCGGAAAGCGGGTCGCAGAGTCTCTCCAAATCGGCGAGCGGTACGCTTCCTTCGATGGAAACGCCACGATCGGCCAATTTGCGCGGGTCAACGTGAGGTGGAATCGGGTCATTCAACATAGGCGCAGCATTCTAGGGATGCCCCCCGCCGCTGTCAAAGGAAATTCCGCCAAGATCCGGCATGTTAGAATCGACGAACCTGCACTGGAGTACCTCATGCTACCGCTGATCCTGGCTTCCAGCTCTCCCTACCGGCGCGAACTGCTGGCGCGCCTGCATCTGCCATTCGATTGGGCCTCGCCGGATATCGACGAACGGCGCCTGGCCGACGAGCCCGCGATCAACCTGGTCAAGCGTCTGGCCCGGGAAAAGGCCCGCGCCCTGGCGGATCGCCATCCCGCCCACCTGATCATCGGCTCCGACCAGGTCGCCGTGCTCGGCGAACAGATACTCGGCAAACCGCACACCTTCGACAAGGCCTGCGAGCAGCTGCTGGCCGCCAGCGGCAATCACGTCACCTTCCTCACCGGCGTCGCCCTGCTCAACAGCGCGACAGGCGAATGCCAGGTGGATTGCGTGCCGTTCAGCGTGTACATGCGCGATCTCGACCTGCCACGCATCGAGCGCTATCTGCGCCTCGAACAACCCTACGACTGCGCCGGCAGCTTCAAGTGCGAAGGCCTCGGTGTCAGCCTGTTCCAGAGCACCCATGGCTGCGACGCCACCAGCCTGATCGGCCTGCCACTGATCCGCCTGGTGGACATGCTAATAAAGGAAGGCGTCAACGTTCCCTGAGCAGCCCACACGCCAATAAAAAGCCGACCCCGAGGTCGGCTTTTTCAGTGACGACGACAATCAGCGCAGGGTCGGCCCCTGGAAGCCCATCCACATCGCCAGATGCTCGGCGACACTGGCACCGAGACGCTTGGAGAAGCGATCGAACGGCGATTCCTCGATGGTGAAGTCCACCAGATCCTTCTCGCCCACCACTTCCCGAGCGACGTAACCGGCGCTGCCCAGGGCGTCCACCAGGCCCAGGTCGACAGCCTGCTCACCAGACCAGATCAGCCCACTGAACAGCTCGGGATGCTCCTTGTCCTTCAGGCGCTCGCCACGCCCCTGCTTCACGCTGGCAATGAACTGCTTGTGGGTGGTCTCCAGCACCTGCTGCCAGAAGCGGGTTTCTTCCGGCTTCTCCGGCTGGAACGGATCGAGGAACGACTTGTGCTCACCCGCCGTATAGCTGCGGCGCTCGACACCCAGTTTTTCCATGGTGCCGACAAAACCGTAACCTGCCGCGGTAACGCCGATGGAGCCCACCAGGCTGGCCTTGTCGGCATAGATGCGGTCCGCCGCGCTGGCGATGTAGTAGGCACCGGACGCGCCGAGATCGGTGATCACCGCATACAGCTTGATCTCCGGGTACTCAGCGCGCAGGCGCCGGATCTCGTCATACACATAACCCGCCTGGACCGGACTGCCACCAGGACTGTTGATGCGCAGGACCACGGCCTTGGTCTTGGGATCCTTGAACGCCGCGCGCATGCTGCCGATGATGTTGTCGGCACTGGCCTCTTCCTTGTCGGCGATCACGCCACGGACTTCGACCAGGGCCGTGTGCCCGCTGCCACCGACCGCACCCGCCTCCATCTTCGCCAGCGGCGAGAACAGGAACAGGATGCCGAACAGATAGAAGAACGTCAGCAGCTTGAAGAAGATCCCCCAGCGCCGCGCCCTGCGCTGCTCCTGGACACTGGCCAGCAGGGTCCTTTCCAGCAGTTGCCAGCTCTTCTGCTCTTCGTTCTTCTCTTCGCGGGGTGCCTTCCACTCATCGACCATGTTTTACCTACCCTGGAAATACCGCTGCAGCCGCCCGTCCAAGCCAGGCCTGCAACTGTGAAAAGTGATCGATAGACAACCGTGGCCGATGAACGCTCAACGCCTCCAGCGACATCGCACCATAACCCACCGCCACCGAATGCATTCCGGCGTTGTTCGCCATGATCAGGTCGAACGCCGAATCACCCACCATCAGCGCCCGCGAGGCCGGCACTTGGCAGTGCGCGAGAATTTCTTCCAGCATCAGCGGATGTGGCTTGCCGCGGCTTTCGTCGGCGGCACGGGTGATATCGAAGAAGTTTTCCCAACCATTGGCACGCAGCACCCGATCCAGCCCACGCCGGGCCTTGCCGGTGGCCACCGCCAGACGGTAGCCCTCGGCGCGGAAGGCGTCCAGCGCCTCGAGCACGCCAGGGAACAGCGGCGAAGGCTGGTCGTCCAGGGCCATGTAGATATCGGCGTAGTGCTGGCGGAAGGTCATGACCTCGGCCTCGTCCAACTGCGGATACAACACGCTGATCGCTTCCGGCAGGGCCAGGCCGATGATGCCCTTGACCGCGTCCTCACTGCACAGCGAGTAACCGGCACGCTCGGACGCGCCATGCATCGCCTCGACGATGCGACCGATGGAGTCGGCCAGGGTGCCATCCCAATCGAAGATCAGCAGGTCGTAATCACGTTGCACTCAGGCGCTCCACAGTCTGGGCCCACATCTCGTCGACCGGCGCCTCGAGCTTCAGCTCGCCGCCATCCGGCAGCGGCACGGTCAGGGCGTAGGCGTGCAGGAACAGGCGCTTGCCACCCAGCTCGCGAATCTCGCGGGTGAAGTCCTCGTCACCGTACTTGCTGTCGCCGGCAATGGAGTGCCCGGCATGCAGGGCATGCACACGAATCTGGTGGGTGCGTCCGGTGATCGGGCGAGCCTCGACCATGGTGGCGAAATCGCCGAAGCGGCGCAGTACGCGGAACACCGTCAGCGCCTCCTTGCCCTCGTCGTTGACCTCGACCATGCGCTCGCCGGAACGCAGGTTGCTCTTGAGCAGCGGCGCGTTGATCTGCTTCTTGGCGGTCGCCCAGTGCCCACGCACCAGTGCCATGTAGCGCTTGTCGACACCGTCGCCACGCAGGGCGGTGTGCAGATGGCGGAGCATGCTGCGCTTCTTGGCGATCATCAGCAGGCCGGAGGTGTCGCGATCGAGGCGGTGCACCAGCTCCAGCTCCTTGGCGTCCGGGCGCAACTGGCGAAACGCCTCGATCACGCCAAAGCTCAGGCCACTGCCGCCGTGCACCGCGATGCCCGCCGGCTTGTTCAGCACGATCAGCGCCTTGTCTTCGTAGACAATCGCCGCTTCCAGGCGCTGCAACAGCCCCTGGGCCACCGGAACCGGCTCGTCGCGTTCGGGCAGACGAACGGGCGGGACACGCACGACATCGCCAGCCTGGATCTTGTATTCGGGCTTGATACGGCCCTTGTTAACCCGCACTTCGCCTTTGCGCAAAATGCGATAAATCAAGGTCTTGGGAACACCCTTGAGGACATTGACAAGGAAGTTGTCGATACGCTGGCCGGCAAGTTCCGGCGGGACTTCGATCAGTTGGACACTGGAAGTCGGAGGGGTATTGGTCGTCATTTGCGAATCATAACAATTTTTTATGGATTTGAAGCACTTAATGATTGCTGCTATAGTCGCGAACGCCGCCAAAAGCGGCTGGCCAGCGGACCAGTGGCTTCAAGCCGGTCCTGACCTACGCAAATCTCGAGGACGCGAGGCCGTCCGACGGGGTTTTCGCCAGTTTACAGAAATGCCTGGAATCGCCACCAGCGCCGATGAGAGAAGACCGATAAAAAACAACAAGAGCGGCTTTTGACCCTCCCACCCCGTTTTTTTCGATGCCACTCTTTCCAGTGCCAGCGCTTTCACGCAGTCATGGCGAATGCTTCGGAAATACCTGCCTCAGCCATAAACTGCGCGGGCTCCCGAACCGAGCCGGCGCTAAATGCAACCCGTTGCGGATTCAGCGCGCGGCAGCACCCGATTATCAGGGATACGTGTAGGGTGGAGATGCACAACCGTCGGACCGTGTAGTACTGCGTCCAGCCCGCGGCCACAGGCCAGCGACCGGACCCGTTCTCGATCACGGATGCCCCCCGGGCGTCCACGGACGAAGGCTGATTCCTCCTCCTGACTGACGTGCATTTGACACAACAGCAAGCAGGACGCGTCGTCGCGGCTTCGGCAGCACTGGTCACCAGTCAGTCGAACCCCGCTGGACACGGGATGGCCCCGCCACCCCTGACGCACCTGACACCGACCGTGAGAAGTCGTGTGTGCCGCACGCCGTTTCCGGCAGCCCGGAAACCGACGGTATTACATGAAAAGAATGCTGATTAACGCGACTCAACCCGAAGAGTTGCGTGTTGCTCTGGTAGACGGCCAGCGCCTCTACGACCTGGACATCGAATCCGGTGCGCGCGAGCAGAAGAAGGCCAACATCTACAAAGGCCGGATCACCCGCATCGAACCCAGCCTCGAAGCCGCCTTCGTCGACTTCGGCTCCGAACGCCATGGCTTCCTGCCGCTCAAGGAAATCTCCCGCGAATACTTCAAGAAGGCCCCGGAAGGTCGGGTCAACATCAAGGAAGTACTGAGCGAAGGCCAGGAAGTCATCGTCCAGGTCGAGAAGGAAGAACGTGGCAACAAGGGCGCCGCCCTGACCACCTTCATCAGCCTGGCCGGTCGTTACCTGGTGCTGATGCCGAACAACCCGCGTGCCGGTGGCATCTCGCGCCGCATCGAAGGCGAAGAGCGCAACGAACTGCGCGAGGCCCTCAACGGCCTGGTCGCCCCTGCCGACATGGGCCTGATCGTGCGCACCGCCGGTCTTGGCCGCAGCAGCGAAGAGATGCAGTGGGACCTCGACTACCTGCTGCAACTCTGGACCGCGATCAAGGAAGCCTCCCAGGACCGCGCCGCGCCATTCCTGATCTACCAGGAAAGCAACGTCATCATCCGCGCCATCCGCGACTACCTGCGCCAGGACATCGGCGAAGTGCTGATCGACAGCATCGACGCCCAGGAAGAAGCCCTGACCTTCATCCGCCAGGTGATGCCGCAGTACGCCAGCAAGGTCAAGTTGTACGAAGACAGCGTCCCGCTGTTCAACCGTTTCCAGATCGAAAGCCAGATCGAGACCGCCTTCCAGCGCGTCGTCGACCTGCCGTCCGGCGGCTCGATCGTGATCGACCCGACCGAAGCCCTGGTCTCCATCGACATCAACTCGGCGCGCGCCACCAAGGGTAGCGACATCGAGGAAACCGCCCTGCAGACCAACCTGGAGGCGGCCGAGGAAATCGCCCGCCAACTGCGTCTGCGCGACATCGGCGGCCTGATCGTGATCGACTTCATCGACATGACCCCGGCCAAGAACCAGCGCGCCGTGGAAGAGAAAGTCCGCGAGTGCCTGGAAGCCGACCGCGCCCGCGTCCAGGTTGGCCGCATCTCGCGCTTCGGCCTGCTGGAAATGTCCCGTCAGCGCCTGCGTCCGTCCCTGGGCGAAAGCAGCGGCATCGTCTGCCCGCGCTGCAGCGGCACCGGCATCATCCGTGACGTCGAGTCGCTGTCGCTGGCGATCCTGCGCCTGATCGAGGAAGAAGCCCTCAAGGACCGCACCGCCGAAGTCCGTGCCCAGGTACCGATCCCGGTCGCCGCGTTCCTGCTCAACGAAAAGCGCAACTCGATCACCAAGATCGAACTGCGTACCCGCGCGCGCATCGTCATCCTGCCGAACGATCACCTGGAGACGCCGCACTTCGAAGTCCAGCGTCTGCGCGACGACAATCCGGAAGCCCTGAGCGGCCAGTCCAGCTACGAAATCGCCGCCACCGAAGTCGAGGAAGCGCCGCAAGCCGCCGCCACCCGCACCCTGGTTCGCCAGGAAGCTGCTGTGAAGACCGCTCCGGCCCGCCCCAACGCGCCAGTGCCGACCACCGTCGAGCAACCGGCTCCCGCCGCCCCGGTTCACGTCGCGCCTGAGCCAAGCCTGTTCAAGGGCCTGGTCAAGTCGCTGGTGAGCCTGTTCGCCGGCAACAAGGAAGAGCCTGTCGCCCCGGCCGCCGCCGAGAAGCCTGCCGCCACCGAGCGCCCGCAGCGCAACGAGGAGCGTCGCAACGGTCGTCAGCAGAGCCGCAACCGCAACGGCCGTCGCGAGGAAGACCGCAAGCCGCGTGAAGAGCGTGCCGAGCGCGCACCACGGGAAGAGCGTCAGCCACGCGAGGAAGCCCAGCCACGCGAGGAGCGCGCACCGCGTCCACCGCGCGAAGAGCGTCAACCACGCGCCCCGCGCGAGGAGCGTCGCTCCCGCGAAGAGCGCCCGGTCCGCGAACTGCGCGAGCCGCTGGACGCCGCACCGGCCGTTCGTGAGGAACGCCCGGAACGCGCCCCGCGTGAAGAGCGTCAACCTCGTGAAGAACGTGCCCCGCGTGAAGAGCGCGCACCACGTGAGGAACGCGCTCCTCGCGAAGAGCGTGCCCCTCGTGAAGAACGCCAGCCACGCGAAGAGCGTCAGCCGCGTCCGCCGCGTGAAGAGCGTCAGCCACGCCCTGCCGAGCAGGCCGCCGAGGCTGCCGAGGAGCAACTGCCGAACGAAGAACTGCTGGATGACAATCAGGAAGGCGCCGAAGGCGAACGTCCACGTCGTCGCTCCCGTGGTCAGCGTCGTCGCAGCAACCGTCGTGAGCGCCAACGCGACGCCAACGGCAACCTGGTCGAAGGCAGCGAAGACGGCGCCGACGAAGGTCAGGAGCCGAGCGGCGCCGAACTGGCTGCCGGCCTGGCCGTGACCGCCGCGGTTGCTTCCAGCGCCATCAGCGCCAACGCTGAAGCCGAGGCTCACGCCCAGGCCGAACGCGCCACCGCTACCGTCGAGGAAAGCGCACCGCAGGTCGAGCCTGCACCCGTGCAATCCCAGGCCGCTGAAATCGCTGAAGTCGCCGAGGCGGTGAAGCCTGCCGAGGAAGCAGCGCAAGCCGACATCGCACCGGTCGTCGAGCAGCCTGCCAGCGTCGTCGAAGCTGTCGAGCCGAGCGTCGCTCCTGTGGTCGAGGTCGCTCCAGCGCCTGTCGAGCAGCCTGCCGAAGAGCCTGCACCTGCCGTTGAAGCACCGGCCGAGCCAGTAGCTGCCGCCCAGCCTGAAGTAGTGGAGCCGGTGGTGGAGGTTCAGCCACAAGCCGAGCCTGCGCCAGTGGAAGCCCCGGCCGTCGTGGAAGCGCCAGCCCCTGTGGCCGAAGAAGCCGCTGCGGAGCCTGCGGTCACTGAAGCGCCAGCAGCGACGCTGTCGAATGGCCGTGCCCCGAACGACCCGCGCGAAGTGCGCCGTCGCAAGCGTGAAGCCGAAGCAGCCGCTGCTGCCGCGGCCGCCGCAGCGGCAGCCGCCGAAGCCCAAGTCAGCGAAGCACCTGCCGCCGCGGACAGCGCTGAAGTTGTCGAAGAAGCACCCAAGGCCCTGGAAACCACTGAAGAGCACAAACCGCACTTCTGATTCCAAAGGCTGAAAAAAAGCCCCGCCAGTTAAAACTGGCGGGGCTTTTTATTGCCCGTTGGCTGGCGGGCTGAAGCCTCTCAGTAGAGATTTGGCTCCATCTCCAGCTCAACGCCAAAGCGCGCAAGGATATCGTCCTGGATCTTCTGCGCCAGCACGTGCAACTGCTCGCCAGTCGCCTGGCCGTAATTCACCAGCACCAGCGCCTGTAGCCGATGCACGCCGGCATCGCCGTCGCGGTAGCCCTTCCAACCCGCCTGCTCGATCAGCCAGCCCGCGGCCAGCTTCATCTCGCCATTGGCCTGTGGATAAGCCACCAGCCCGGGATGCTGCCCGCGAATGCGATCGGCCAGCGTGGCGCTGACCACCGGATTCTTGAAGAAGCTGCCGGCATTGCCCAGCTCGGCCGGGTCAGGGAGTTTTTCCCGGCGAATGCTGCAGATCGCCTCACCGACATCCGTCGCCGTCGGCTGCTCGATTCCTCGCTCCGCCAGGCGCTGACGCACCGGACCGTAGTCCAGATGCAGCGGCGCCACGCGGCTGAGGGCAAAGCGCACGCGCAGGATGATCCAGCGTCCGGGATTGCGCTTGAAGTGACTGTCGCGATAGGCGAAACCACACTCGTCGAGGCTGAAATCGCGCAGGTCGCCGGTCTGCCGGTCCAGCGCGGTAAGGCCGGCGAAGACATCCTTGATCTCCACGCCATAGGCGCCGATGTTCTGCATCGGCGCCGCGCCCACGGTACCGGGAATCAGGCTGAGGTTTTCCAGACCGACCAGGCCCTGTCCCAGGGTCCATTGCACGAACGGATGCCAGGCCTCGCCCGCTTCCGCCTCGACCACGACGCGCTGGCCATCATCGGACAACAGGCGGATGCCGCTGCTGCTCATGCGGATCACCAGCGCCGTGACATCCTGGGTCAACAGCAGGTTGCTGCCACCACCGATCACCAGCACCGGCAGATCCTCGGTCGCGGCGTAGGCCAGCAACTGGCGAATCTCGTCGTCGCTGCGGGCCTGGGAGAAATGCCGTGCCATCGCCTCGATGCCGAAGCTGTTGTAAGGCTTGAGGGAAATATTCGATTCGACCCTGGCGCTCATAGCCGTCCCTTCAGTTCGATGACCAGGCCGCGGCAGGCCGCCTCGATCAGGTCGAGGACATGCTCGAAGCCCTGCTCGCCGCCGTAGTAAGGGTCCGGTACCTCGTCCAGCGCGCCTTCGTAGCGGCGCAGGAACAGGTCCAGCTCGGCGCTGGCATGACCCGGACGCATGGCCTGCAGATGGGCCAGGTTGCTCTTGTCCATCGCCAGGATCAGGTCGTAGTGACTGAAATCCTCGCGGCTGACCTGCTGCGCGCGCTGCGCCGACAGATCATAACCACGCAGTTGCGCGGCACGTCGGGTGCGGCTGTCCGGCGGGTTGCCGACATGCCAGTCGCCGGTTCCGGCCGACGCCACCTGGATGACATCGGCCAGGCCGGCCTCGATCAATTGATGGCGCAACACGCCTTCGGCGGTCGGTGAACGACAGATATTGCCCAGGCACACGAACAGGACGCGCATCAGGCCTCCAGCAAGCGCCGGACGCGCTCCAGGTCTTCTGGCGTATCGACACCCACCGGCGGCGCCTGCAGAGCGTCGGCGACATGAATGCGCACGCCGTGCCAGAGCGCGCGAAGTTGCTCCAGCGCCTCGGTACGCTCCAGCCAGCACGGCCCCCAGCCGACGAAGTCCTGGAGGAAGCCGGCGCGGTAGGCGTACATGCCGATGTGGCGGCGATAGGGCACACCTTCCGGCAGGCGCTCGCGACTCTGCGCCAGCGCATCCCGGGCCCAGGGCAACGGCGCGCGACTGAACGTCAGGGCCAGGCCATTGCAGTCGGCGACCACCTTGACCACGTTGGGGTTGAACAGCGCCTCGACCTCGTCGATCGGCTCGCCGAGGGTGGCAATGCCGGCTTCCGGGTGGGCCGCCAGGTTGGCGGCCACCTGGTCGATGATCGCGGGCGGAATCAGCGGCTCGTCGCCCTGCACGTTGACCACGATGGCATCGGCGGGCAGCTGCAGGGCAGCGGCGACTTCGGCCAGACGGTCGGTGCCGGACTCATGGTCGTCACGGGTCAGCAGGACTTCCGCGCCAAAGGCCTTGCACGCCTCGACGATGCTCGCATCGTCGGTGGCGATCACCACGCGGCTGGCGCTGCTCTTGCGGGCCTGTTCCCAGACATGCTGGATCATCGGCTTGCCGGCGATCGGCAGCAGCGGTTTGCCCGGCAGGCGCGTGGAGCGCAGGCGGGCCGGAATCACGACGGTGAAGGCCAGGCTCATTTGTCCAGGCGCTCGTCGTCGGTCAGGGTGCGTGCTTCACTTTCCAGCATCACCGGGATGCCGTCGCGGATCGGGTAGGCGAGACCTGCGCCCTTGCTGATCAGCTCGGTCTTGTCGGCGCTGAGCTTGAGCGGGCCCTTGGTGATCGGGCAAGCGAGGATATCGAGCAGTTTGGTGTCCATGGGGTATTCCTCAGGCCTGTGGCCGGAAACAGAAAAGAATCAGGGCTGCCGGGAGTGCGGCAGCAAGCGTGCCAGTTGCTCGTCGAGCCAGCTCGTGAAGGCCGGCGACGGCTGCGCATCGACGGCAAGATACCACCAGTGCGCTGCGGCGAAAGCGCGGCATTTCACAGCATCCTTCTCGGTCATCACCACGGGCAGCGGCGGACTGAAATTCAGGGCTTCGGCGCTGAACGCGGCATGATCGGCGAAAGGATGCTCCAGCGGCTTCCAGTCTAGTCCGCGCAGGGTATCGAAGAAACGCTTCGGGTTGCCGATACCGGCCACGGCGTGCAGGGCCTGGCCGGCGGGAAAGTGATCCAGCGCGCGGCGCTCGCCGCTCTGCAGATTGACCAGCGCGGTGGGCTGCAGGGTGAAGGCGAAACCGTCATCCCGATCGGCGAGCGCGCCGTTGTACAGCACGGCATCGACCTCGCGCAGGCGCTCCACCGGCTCACGCAGCGGCCCCGCCGGCAGGCAGCGACGATTGCCGAGGCCACGGGCGGCGTCGATCAGCACCAGCTCCAGATCGCGGGCGAGGCGGTAGTGCTGCAGGCCGTCGTCGCAGAGGATCAGGTCCAGCGGCTCGGCCTCGAGCAGGGCGCGTACCGCCTGCGAGCGGTCCGGATCGATCATCAGCGCGACGCCGCTGCGCTGCACGATCAACAGGGGCTCGTCCCCGGCGTGTTCGGCCGGCTGGTCGGCGCGTACCCGCCATGGCAGTTGCGGCGGTTTCGCCCCGTAGCCACGACTGACCACGCCGACGCGCAGGCCGCGCTGCCGACAATGTTCGATGAGATAGAGGATCAGCGGCGTCTTGCCAGTACCGCCGACCGTGATGTTGCCCACCACCAGCACCGGCACCGGGGCGCGGTAGATGCTGCCCTCCCCGGCCAGGAAACGCTCGCGCTTGCCGAGCACCACCTTGCGGTACAGGGCCTCCAGCGGCGAAAGCAGCGCGAGCAGCGGATGGCCCTTGTACCACGCCTCCAGCAGACGATCGGCGAAAGCCATCAGGGCGTCCCCGGTGCGGCCTCGACCGTGGTCATGCGCAGGTGGCTGAAGCCGAGCTTGCCGGCCGCGTCCATCGCGGTCACCACGGCCTGGTGCGGCGTCTTGCCATCAGCGCTGATCGCCAGCGGCAGCTTGTTGTCACCCGCGGATTCCTTTTGCAACGCCTCGGTCAGGGTCGCCAGGTCGCTCTTGGGCAGCAGGTGGTTGTTCACCGAATAGACGCCTTCGGCGCTGATGGTGATTTCCACCAGCTTCTGCTCGGAGTCCTCCGGCGGCGTGGCACTGGCGGCCTCCGGCAACTCGACGCGCAATTGGGTTTCGCGGGTGAAGGTGGTGGTGACCACGAAGAACAGCAACAGGATGAAGACCACATCGATCAACGACGCCAGATTGATGTCAACGTTCTCGCGTTGCTTGCGCCGGAATTTCACGCCTTGCCCTCGGACAGATCGACGTCACGGTCACCCTGCAGCACTTCGACCAACTTGATCGCCTCCTGCTCCATGCCGACAACCAGTTCGTCGATGCGGCGTTGCAGGAAACGGTGGAAGAACACCGCCGGAATACCGACCATCAGGCCCGCGGCGGTGGTGATCAGCGCCTTGGAGATACCGCCGGCGAGCACCGCGGCGTTGGCGGTCATGCCCGAGCCCATGAACGAGCTGAAGATGTCGATCATGCCCAGCACGGTGCCGAGCAGCCCCAGCAGCGGCGCCATGGCGGCGATGGTGCCGAGCGCGTTGATGTAGCGTTCGAGTTCGTGGATGACCCGGGCGGCGGCTTCCTCGATGCATTCCTTCATGATCTCGCGGCCATGGCGGGAATTGGCCAGGCCGGCGGCAAGAATCTCGCCCAGCGGCGAATCGGCGCGCAGCGCCTTGAGTTTCTCGGTGTTGAGTTGCTTGTCCTTGATCCAGCGCCAGACCTGGCCCAGCAGGTGCGGCGGTGTCACGCGGCTGGCACGCAGGGTCCACAGGCGCTCAGCGACGATAGCCATGGCAGCGATGGAACTCAGAATGATCGGCAGCATCATCCAACCACCGGACTTGACCAATTCCCACACAGTAAGGATCCCCTCGGAAAAAGTTCTGCACTCTACCATAGGGGCCGTGGCTGCCGAAGGCTGTCATGTCGGTTCGCGCCAGAATCGCCGTCGTTCGCGCAATCCGCGCGGTTCGCCGAAGCTGCCGAGGCGCAGATGCACGGCGCCGAGCAGCGCGCTGTCATAGGTGGCGATTTGCCGTGCCGCGTAACGGGCCATGACGATCGGCGACGGATGGCCGAACGCATTGTGGCGACCACGGGAAATGAAGGCACCGCGCGGCTTGAGGGTTTCCAGGAAACGCGCGCTGGAAGAGGTGCGACTGCCGTGGTGCGGCGCCTGCAGCCAATCCACCGGACCGGCTTGCGGCCCCTGCAGCCAGGCCTCCTCGGCCAAGCGGTCGATATCGCCGGCGAGCAGCAGGGTTTCACCTGAAGCCTCGACCTTCAGCACACAGGAATGCTGGTTGCTGTCATCGGCGTCCTGCCACTGCCAAAGCGAGAAGCGCACGCCGTCCCACTCCCAGCTTTCACCGCTGCTACAGGGCTGCGCCGGCAATGCTTCGCCTGGCTCGCCGGCGATCACCCGACGCACGGGCAGGCCGCGCTGAACCGCCAGGGCACCACCGGCATGGTCGGCATGGGCGTGGCTGATCAGCATCAGGTCCAGCGCATCGATACCCAGCTTGCGCAGGCTCGGCAGCACCACCCGCTCGCCCAGGTCCAGTTCCTCGCGGGCCGGACCGGCGTCGTAGAGCAACGTATGCTCGCGGGTGCGCAAGACGAAGGCCAGGCCCTGTCCTACATCCAACTGCCAGATATCCACCTGCCCCGGCGGAATCGCCTCGCGCGGCGTGAAGCCGGCCAGCAGCAGCAAGGGCCAGCCCAGCACCCGCATGGGCAGACCCGCGGGCAACAACAGAAGCAAGGCCCCCAGACAGACCAGCAACCAACTCCACAGCGGCAGCGCCGCGGGCGTCCAGGCAGGACGCCAGATCGCCATCCACCCCAGCAGATCGAAGAGCAGGCCGAGCAAACCACCAGCCAGCCACAGCAACGCCTCCCCGAGAAACGGCAGCGGCAGGAGCAGGGTACCCAGCAGCGCCAGCGGCAATACCAGAATGCTCAACCAGGGCACCGCGACCAGATTCGCCAGCGGTGCGCTGAGACTGACCGGCAGCCCCAGCACCAGCAGCGCCGGCAACAGGCCGATGGCCATGCAGCATTGCGCCCTGCCCCAGGCCCGCCACATCGACCAGGCGCCCAGGCGGCCGCTGAACACCAGGACCAGCACCGCCACCGCGGCGAAGGACAGCCAGAAACCCGGCAGCAGGCTGGCCAGTGGCTCGAACAGCAGCACGCCGCCCAGCGCGATCAGAAGCGGCCAGGCGATGCCCAGGTGACGAAAGCGCAGACGCCAGAGCAGCACCACCGCGAGCATGATGCAGGCTCGCTGCACCGGCACCTGGAAACCGGCCAGCAGGCCATAGCCGAGGGCCGCGGCGAAGGCCAGGCCGCAGGCCCAGGGCAGCCAGGGCAGGCGTTGCGGCCACCAGCCAAGGCGGAACAGGACGACCACCAGGCCATAGACCAGCCCGGCCAGCAGGCCGATATGCTGGCCGGAAATCACCAGCAGATGAACGGTGCCGGTCGCCTGCAGCACCTCCCAATCCTCTCGCGCCAACCCGCCACCGTCGCCGAGCACCAGCGCCGCGAGGGCGCCCTCCCGGCCATTGGCGTCCACCGCGAGCAGGCGCTGGCGGATGGCGTCGCGCCAGGCACCGCTGGCGCCGGCCAGGCGCTCGCCGTCCTTCACCGAACCCGCCGCCCCCGTGCGCCGTGCCAGCATCGCCGCTTCGGAATCCGCGCCGTGCGGATTGAGCAAGCCCGAGGGACGCTTCAGCTTGACCGCCAGTCGCCAGCGTTCGCCCGCCTCGATCGGCGGAGCGTCCAGCCAGGTCAGGCGCAGGCGCTGTGGCAGTTCGGCGCGGCGCGACTGCGCCTGATCCAGTTCGAAACGAACCCTCCGCTCGTCCTGCTCCGGCAACCCGATCACCCGCCCCTCGAGCCACAGGGTGCGGCCGTCGAGGGCGGGATCGAGACGATCGTCCAGCGCGCTCTGCGCCGACAGAGCGGCCCAGCACAGGCCCGCGACGAAGAATGCCAGTGGGAAAAACCGCCGCCACAGGCAAACCAGCCCCAGCGCAGCGAACAACAGCAGCATGCCGACGGATGGCAACTGCGGCAGAAATACCGGACACAAGAGTCCGAGAACGAGCGCCAACATCCCTGTATGCGTCATCTGAGCCCCGGGTAAAACGAAACGACCTCGCAGGCTTAGTCCATCACGAGGCCGGGCTCACTTATTAATTGTCACAAAGTCTGAATAGGCACCCGTTGTAATACGTGCATACTTGCCACCTTCTGCACGCCGAGACCCCACATGCCGCGTCGACTTTTCAAACGCTACATGCCCGATCCGACGGTCATCCGGGAACACAAGTCCTTACGATTTCTCGGTCGGCTGCTGCATGACGCCAACCTCTGGCACCTGAATCGGCACTCGGTGGCACGGGCCATGGCAGTGGGGCTGTTCGCGGCGTTCATTCCGATTCCGCTGCAGATGCTGCTGGCCGCCAGCCTGGCGGTGGTGGTCCGCGGCAACATGCCGATCGCGGTCAGCCTGGTCTGGCTGACCAATCCCATTACCATGCCGCCGGTGTTCTATTGCACCTATCAGATGGGCGCCTGGCTGATGGGGATTCCGCCGCGTACCCTGCCGGAAGAAATCACCTTCGACTGGATCACCGAGCAGCTGTCGACCCTGTGGCAACCCTTCCTGCTCGGCTCGGTGGTCTGTGGACTGCTGCTTGGCGCCCTCGCCTACTGCCTGACCATGCTCTATTGGCGCTGGTGGGTGGGCAGGCAGTGGCGCCGGCGCAAGGCGAAATCAGCTGCGCATTCCGCGCCCGCTGACCAGTAGGCGCACACAGCCGAAATACAGCACGGCGGTGGCGATCAGCATGAAGGTGATGGCGACGCCGATACGGATGTCGGACACGCCGAGAATGCCGTAGCGGAACGAGTTGACCATGTGCAGCACCGGGTTGGCCATGGACACGGTCTGCCAGAACGGCGGCAGCAGGTTGATCGAGTAGAACACCCCACCCAGGTAGGTCAGCGGCGTCAGGACGAAGGTCGGGATGATCGAGATATCGTCGAAGTTGCGCGCGAACACCGCATTGATGAAGCCCAGCAGCGAGAAGATGGTCGCGGTCAACAGGACCACGAGGATCGTCACGCCCAGGTGATGCACCTGCAGGTGGGTGAAGAACAGCGACAGCAGGGTCACGATCACTCCCACCGCCAGCCCGCGCAGCACGCCGCCGAGGGTGTAGCCGATGAGGATGGTGTGCGGCGACACCGGCGAGACCATCAGTTCCTCGATGGAACGCTGGAACTTGCTGCCGAAGAAGCTGGAGACCACGTTGCCGTAGGAGTTGGTGATCACCGCCATCATGATCAGGCCCGGGACGATGTACTCCATGTAGGTGAAGCCGCCCATGTCGCCGATCTGCCGGCCGATCAGGTTACCGAAGATGACGAAGTACAGGACCATGGTGATCGCTGGCGGCAGCAGGGTCTGCGGCCAGATCCGGGTGAAGCGGCGCACTTCGCGGTAGACGATGGTATTGAGGGCGACCAGGTTGGCGCGCAGCTCCGAACTCATACCGCCACCTTGGACAGATTCTTTTCAACCAGGGACACGAACAGCTCCTCGAGACGATTGGTCTTGTTGCGCAGGCTCGTCACTTCGATGTTCTGCAGGGCCAGTTGGCCGAACAGTGCGGTGATGCCCACTTCCTTGTCCACCTGGACCTCCAGGGTATGCGGATTGATCAACCGGCACGGATAACCGGCCAGTTGCGGCGCCTGGGCCAGGTCATGCCGGAGATCGAGGACGAAGGTCTCGACATGCAGCTTGCCCAGCAACTGACGCATGCTGGTGTTCTCGACGATGGTGCCATGGTCGATGATGCCGATATTGCGGCACAGCTGCTCAGCCTCCTCGAGGTAATGGGTGGTCAGGATGATGGTGATGCCCTGCTGGTTCAGCTCGGTGAGGAAACTCCACATCGAGCGGCGCAGTTCGATATCCACGCCTGCGGTGGGCTCGTCGAGAATCAGCAGGCGTGGCTGGTGGATAAGCGCGCGGGCGATCATCAGGCGACGCTTCATGCCACCGGACAGGGAGCGCGAGGGTACATCGCGCTTGTCCCACAAGCCCAGCTGGGTCAGGTACTGCTCGGCGCGCTCGTTGGCGACCCTGGCCGGAATGCCGTAGTAGCCCGCCTGCGTGACGACGATGTCGAAGGTCTTCTCGAACTGGTTGAAGTTGAACTCCTGCGGCACCACGCCGATGCTGCGCTTGAGCGCGGCGGGCTGGCGGTCGAGGTCATGACCGAAGACGCTGACGCTGCCGCTGGTCTTGTTCACCAGGGTAGAAAGGATGCCGATGGTCGTGGATTTGCCGGCGCCGTTGGGGCCGAGCAAGGCGAAGAAGTCACCTTCGGCGACATCCAGGTCGATGCCCTTGAGGGCCTGGAAGCCGTTGCCGTAGGTCTTGGTTAGCTGCCGAATGGACAGGGCTGAACTCATAGCGGGTCTGTGCACCGTTCGAATTGTTCGTGAATCAGGCTGTGACCGGGCATTCCGATCATGATGGATGTGGCCATGGTGCAAGCCCCGGCCACACAAGTACAGTCAAGTCTATCGATAATAACTATCGCATTGAGCGAAACGATCAGGTCAGCGCAGTCATCACCGCCGCCTGATAGGCCGGACGCTCGCGCAGACGCTCGTACCAGGCACGCAGGTGACGCATCTCCGGGCGCTCGATGGGCATCTCGAACCAGGCGTAGGCGAAGCAGCCCAGGGGAACGTCGCCCATACCCGGCTCCTGTCCGGACAGGAACGGCTGCGAGGCCAATGCCTCGTCGGCGATCGACAGCAATTGCGCGCAGGTCTTGTGCGCGGCGTTGATCGCCACCCAGTCCTGCTGGTCCGCCGGGGTGCGCAGAATGCCCCAGAACAGCGGACGGAACGGCGTGGCGAGAGACGAGGTGGTCCAGTCCATCCATTTGTCCGACCTGGCCCGCGCCACCGGGTCCTCGGGGTACCACGACGTACCCGCTGCATACCTGGCCCCCAGGTAACGCACGATGGCATTGGACTCCCAGAGCACCAGGCCATCGTCCTCGATCATCGGTACCAGGCCGTTGGGATTGAGCGCCCGATAGTGCGGCTCGTTGACCACACCGAAGGCGCCGCCGGCATCCACCGCCTGGTAATCCAGCCCTAGCTCCTCGGCGCACCACAGCACTTTGCGCACGTTGCTGGAATTTTTCCGGCCCCAGATCTTGAGCATGTTCACGTCCTGTCATCTGCAAGGGAGGCCCAGTCTACTCCAGCACAACGCCCAGGCAATCGCCGGCGAACTCCATCGGCCAGCGCCGGTCACTGTTCAGACGAGGCCGTTCGGCAGAGCCGTCTACGCTCTGATGGACGAACCGACACCTGAAAGGCTTCCAGGAGGAAAGACTATGTTGCTGTTGTGGTTAGTGGTGCTCGTGCTGGGTTCGGCCTGGCTGGCGCATCGACGGATACCGGCCTTGCCGGCCCTGGCGCTGGTCGCCGTGTACGTCATCGCGATGGGCACGTTTTCGTCGGCACCGGTCTGGCTGACCGTCCTGCTGTTGCTGGCGATCGCCGCCATCGCCCTGCCCCTGCTGCTCCCCGACCTGCGCCGCAGGCTGCTCAGCGCACCGCTGTTCGGCTGGTTCCAGCGCACCCTGCCGCCGATGTCGAGCACCGAACGCGAAGCCATCGACGCCGGCACCGTATGGTGGGACGGCGAGCTGTTCAGCGGGCGCCCGGACTGGAACACCCTGCTGGGCTACGCGAAACCCGAACTGACCGCGGAAGAACAGGCGTTCATCGACGGCCCCACCGAAGCACTCTGCGCCATGGTCAGCGACTGGCAGATCGGCCAGGACATGGACCTGCCCCCGCAAGCCTGGCAACACATCAAGGAGCACGGCTTCTTCGCCCTGATCATCCCCAGGGAATATGGCGGCAAGGGCTTCTCCGCCTATGCCCATTCCCAGGTGGCGATGAAACTGGCGACCCGCAGCGGTGACCTGGCGTCCACGGTGATGGTGCCCAACTCCCTCGGTCCCGCCGAACTGCTGCTGCACTACGGCACCGACGAGCAGCGCAAGCATTACCTGCCGCGCCTGGCCCGTGGCGAGGAAATCCCCTGCTTCGCCCTCACCGGCCCGCTGGCCGGCTCCGACGCCGGGGCCATGCCTGACACCGGTATCGTCTGCCGGGGACAATGGAACGGCGAGGAGGTCATCGGCCTGCGCCTGACCTGGGAAAAGCGCTACATCACCCTCGGACCGGTCGCTACCCTCCTCGGCCTGGCCTTCAAGGCCTACGATCCCGAGCACCTGCTGGGCGATGAAGAGGACCTGGGTATCAGCCTGGCGCTGATCCCGACGGACATCCCCGGCGTCGAGATCGGCCGGCGCCATCTGCCGCTGGGTGCGGCCTTCATGAACGGCCCCAACTCGGGCAAGGACGTGTTCGTCCCGCTGGACTTCCTCATCGGCGGTCAGGCCATGCTCGGCAAGGGCTGGATGATGCTGATGAACTGCCTGTCGGTGGGGCGCTCGATTTCCCTGCCGGCAGTGGGCACCGGCGCGGCCAAGTTCACCAGCCTGGTCAGCGGTCAGTACGCGCAGATCCGCGAGCAGTTCAATGTGCCGCTGGCGGCATTCGAAGGCATCCAGGAGTCCCTCGCGCGCATCGGCGGCAATGCCTGGCTGATGGACAGTGCTCGACTGCTGACCGCCAAAGCGGTGGACCTCGGCGAAAAGCCCTCGGTACTGTCCGCGATCCTCAAGTACCACCTCACCGAACGCGGTCGCGAATGCATCCAGCACGCCATGGATATCCACGGCGGCAAGGGCATCATCATGGGCCCGAACAACTACCTGGGACGCAACTGGCAGGGCGCGCCGATCTTCATCACGGTGGAGGGCGCCAACATTCTCTCGCGCAACCTGATGATCTTCGGCCAGGGTGCGATCCGTTGCCATCCGTTCGTGCTCAAGGAAATGGCCCTGGCCGGGCGCGAGGACCATGACCAGGCCTTGCGGGAATTCGACAGCCTGTTGCTGCAGCACATCGGTTTCGCCGTCGACAACGCCGCCAGCACCCTGGTACTGGGCCTGGGTCTGGGACACTTCGAGAAAGTACCGGGCGATCCGCTGAGCCAGGGCTATTTCCGCGCGCTGAACCGCCAGGCCGCGGCCTTCGCCCTGCTCGCCGACCTGTGCATGATGCTGCTGGGGGGCGAGCTCAAGCGTCGCGAACGCCTGTCGGCGCGCCTGGGCGATGTCCTCAGCTACCTCTACCTGAGTTCGGCGGCGCTCAAGCGCTATCACGACCTCAACTCGCCTTCGCACCTGCAACCCTTGCTGCGCTGGGCCATGGAGGAAAGCCTCGGGCAGGCGGAACAGGCGCTGGATCGCCTGCTCGACAACTTCCCCAACCGTCTGCTTGGCTGTGCCTTGCGGGTGATCGTGTTCCCCTTCGGCCGTCGGCATACCGGTCCGAGCGATGAACTGGATGCGGAAATCGCCGCGCTGATCGGCCGCGGCGCCGGCGATCCAGCCCTGGAAGCCTTGCTCGAAGGCTGCTATCGGCCGACCGACCCGGACGATCCGGTGGGCGCCCTGCAGCACGCCAGCCAGCATCTGGGCGACAGCGGCGAACTGCACAGGAAATTGCGCCACGCCCTGAAGAACGGCGAATTCACGGCCGAGGCCGGCGAACCGCTGATCGACGCGGCGCTGCGCGCCGGCATCCTGGATACCGTCCAGGCGCAACAGTTGCGCGACGCCGAAGCCGCGCGGCGAAAAGTCATCGATGTCGATGCCTTCACCAAGGAGGAACTGCTGCCAAGCGCCGGCAAGGTGCGCTGAGCACATTCGACCGGGACATCGGGCGCGGGGGACCGTATACTCCCGCGCCCGTTTCTGCTTTAGAGGTTTGCCGCATGGCCAATGCACATCTGGACTACCATCTCGTCCTGCTCAACCACCTGCGCAGCATCCTCGCGGCCCTGGGCGAAGCCGAACAGGTACCGGAAGAAAGCCACGCCCTGTTTCTCGAGCGCTTCGACGAACTGCTGGAACAACTGCCGAAGGATCCACTGGAAAGCCAGTACCTGGGCCAGGACCTGATGTGCCAGGTCATCCAGCGTTATCCACAGATCGCCCACCTGGTACCACGCGACCTGCTGTGGTTCTTCGGCGGCGACTGCCTGCACTTCATGCCGGACGAGGAGCTGGACCTGTACCAGGCCCTGGAAGAGCGTCGCTACGAAGCCGAGCAGAACGACGAACCGTTCGACTGGAATCAGGAAAAGCAGCTGCTGAGCATGTCCGATCGGGACAGCCGTCACTGATAAGAAAAACGCCGCTCATCGAAGCGGCGTTTTTTGTGCGAGGATTTTCTTGCGAATCGAGTAGGAGGCGGATTCACACCCGCCGTCCTCTCACACCACCGTGCGTACGGTTCCGTACACGGCGGTTCAGGTCATGCGACTAAGCCGGTTGATCGTATCCAGTATCGAGACAAGCCCAAGCCGATCCCATAGTAGAGAGGTGTACTGCCAACTCTTATGGTCAGGCTCGCCGCCTGGCTGCCCGTCGCGGTATGTGTCGTAGCAGTGGTTGAAACCCTTCGGGGTGCCGATCCGCAGCGCATGTCCGCCTTTCCGCGACTCCCCGGTCTGGGGAATCGTGTATTGGCAGGTCGAAAGCATCGGCCGGAGAACTTCTTCCCAGGCCGCCCACGGGCAGTCTGCCCATTCGTCCACCAGGACAAAGAACAGGCCGGAGCCCCGCAGGTTGTCGTAGTTGTCCAGGCCGACCACTCGCATGATGTGGCCGGACTTGAGGGTGATCGAGCACTCTGTCTCGTTCGGCCGTGCAGCGCGCCAGGCTTCTGGGATTGCCTGCTTCAGCCGCCGCCAGAAGACCCGCTTGGCCTGCTTGAATGTCGGCGCGCCATACCAGATCTCGTCCTCGATACTCACGCCCCATTCAGCAGCCAGCCGGGCCGCGCGGCGCATCTCCGCCTTACCGAGAAAGGTCTTGCCGAATCGCCGGCCGCATACTGCATCGCGGAAGCGCGCTTCGGGTTGAAAGCCCCAGATGTAGATGTTCGCCTGCTTCGGCGTCAGCTTGACCGGAGCCTCATAGGTACGGGGTAGTCGGGACATTCTCATCTGGCTCCAGCGTGTACTCAGCAACGGCGTGCTGCTGGTCCGCCTGGGAGCCCAGGGGTTTGTCGGGTTCGATCTTGCGGTTGACGTACATGTCGCCGCACTCCTTGGCGGCCTGCTCCAGGAGCTGAGCACTCAAGGCCATGTTCTTCATGGTCTCGGCTTTCTCGGCCATGCGGCCCAGTGCACGCAATCTAAATGCACGGTTGGCGATCGGGATGTCAGCCGTCTCCTCACGGAAGCGCTTTCGGGTGTCTTCGAACAGGGTCACCCAGCGTTTGGCCAGGTCTCGCCCGGCGCGCTTGGTAGGATCGTGCGCCTCACACTTCTGCCGGGTTACCTCGATGCCGAATTCTTCTCGGACAGCTGCCGCTACTTGCGAGGGGGTATCGAAGCAGGCCAGGGCCTGAACGATGAAGGCTTTCACCTCGTTGCTCAGGGCCGCCATAGGTTTCCATCCGTCTTGGGTCTGTCAGGGGTCAGGCAGACTTGAGCAGACAGGTTCCGCAGGCCCTCGATATGTTGATCTTGGCCACTTCAGGCGGCCGGCTTGCAGCGTCGATCAGCTGCTGTATGTCGTGCCCAGCACCGTAGCGGCGGACCACACCGACGAACTCCTCCACATCGTGTCCCCGGAGCGTCAGGCTGGGCAGGCCGTCCTGGGTGAACTTGGGCGCGCCGTACTGATCGAGCTTCTGGGCTATGTGGTAAAGCTCGTGTTCGATGAGCGCGCAGAACTCGGTGTCGGAGCACTGTGAGCAGTAATCGGCAGCCAAGGTGATGACGAAGCCTGGCACCTCGCCGAACCAGTCGATCATCTGCTGCTCTTGCCTGGCCTTCTGCCACCCACCGGCACGGAACATCACCGTCTCAGCCTGGCCAACCACCGTCCGACCTTGCTTCTCAAAGCAGGCAGATGCCCACAGGAAGCGCAGCGGAGCGTCGATCAGGTGGGCATGATCAGGGTTGTGCAGCTCACCCGCGTCACTGAGGATCGCGGCCTGAACCCACTCGCCAACCTCGGGCGCCGGCTGGAGCCTGGTACCGAGCATCGACAGCTCAGTCAGCTCAAGGAGATCAGCTGGAGGAACTGGCCTTGCCATGCTGGTCAATCCTCATGGTCCGAACCTTGCCGCCGGTGCTGGTATCGCGCCTGGCCGCCATCTCGACGGCCTTCTCAGCGGATGCGCCCATATCCATCGCAGCGAACGCGCGTATGGCGTGCCGCTGCCGATGGCATACGGCCTGTCGCGCAAGACCGGTGACTTCCACAGTCCGGTGGAGTCATCGACAGCGACCATCATCAGGCTCTCGCCATCAAGGACAATCGCCGTTGCGTCGATGTTGCCATCCGGCTTGGCGCCGAAGTACACATCAACCAGGCGCTGGTAGTCGGAAACAGTGCCGCAGCAGAAGAACTTCACGCCGGCCTGATCGATACACTTCTCGTAGTCGTCATAGGTGATTACGTCACCTCGAGTGATCTGCGAGTCGTAGGCGATCACGCCATCCTTGTAGGCGATGGTCGTCATTCACCAGGCTCCATGCGCTGACCAGAAATAACCTCGCCCAGGCTCAGCCCGTGGCGGGTGCGGCTGGACTCGATTCCATCAGCACGATCACATGCGACCATCGCACACGCAACCAGGTCGGCCTGCTGGCCACTGGCGAATTCGCCGACCACGCTTGATTGGCTTGGCCCATTGAGCAATTCGTCCTTGGTGGTCGCCTGCTCGTAGCGCGTGACGATGTAGCGGGTAACTGGGCGAACTTGGTATTCGGTCTTCATGGCATATCTCCGGCCTGCGCACAGGCTGAGTGGTGGTCGCGCCACGAAGCGGCGCATTGTTAATTTGTGGCGCGCTACCCCGGCTGGAAAACATGACCACGCCTGGCGACCGCATACAGGACGATCCCCAGCTTGAGGATCACGCCATACAGGGTGGGCACATGGCCGTTCATTGCCAGGACGAACGAGCCGAACGCGCCGATGGCCACCAGGTAGAACGCGACAGCCAGCAATGGATGGTCCATGGGTCGAATGCGGCGCAGGTAGTCGCACGCAGCAATCACCACCAGCACGCTCAGGAACGCATTCGCGCCGATCAGAACTGAAATCAGGGTCGAGCTCATCAGGTAGCTCCCTTGGCTCCGAACTGACCCACGAGCGACTTCAGCACCGGGATGATGTTCATTGCCAGAAGGCCTATCAGAAAGGCCACGCCGTATTGAGTTTCTCCGCTGGTGCCAAGGCTGAAGTAGCTGATGGCAAGCGGGGTGCAGAAGACTGCCGAAGCGAAGCCGGTGAAGAAGGCGGCGACTGCCTGGCCCCGGGTGAGGCCGCGCAGGAAGGTCAGCGAGAGGATCGCTCCTGCGAAGCCACCAATGATCACGCCGTACTTCACCAGCAGGACGCCGGCAGTCGTGCTTGCTGGTTCGGCCATATGAAATCCCTGAATCTATAAATACATCATAAATGTGTTGTCATACACCATTTATGGTGTATACTGAACTCATCAACCACACAGCGGAGGGCAGATGAAATGTAACGAGTTCAAGCGGTGGCTGTTGGCAAGAGGAGTAGAGGTTTCGAAGACGGCAAAGGGAAGTCACTTCAAACTCTACTTCAACGGCAAACAGACAACCCTTCCCAACCACGGGGCCAAGGAGATGGCCGAAGGGACTAGGAAGGCAATCATCAAACAACTGGGCCTCAAGGATTGAGGCTCCACCCTTTGAGCTCGAATACATCTGCCCTGAGGTAACGACATGTACGACTACGCAATCAACGTGAACCAGGAGGCCGGGTCTTTCTGGTCTTCGTGTGACGACATCCCAGAGGCGCACAGCGCGGGCGATACGCTCGATGAGCTGCTGCGCCATGCTGCCGAGGGGCTTGAGGTTGCCTTGTCCATCTACGTCGATCAGCTGCGGCCGATTCCGCCCGCCTCTCCAGCGAAAGAGGGTCAGCACGTTATCCGGCTGTCCGCCCTGGTGAACGCGAAGATCGCGCTGTGGAACGCCATGCGAGAGAAAGGCATGCGGAAGGCCGATCTGTGCCGGACGCTGGGGGCTGTGCAGACCAAAGTGGATCGGCTCCTCGACTTCGAACACAGCTCGAAGATCGAACAGGTCGAAGCAGCTTTGGCCGCGCTCGGCAAACGTCTGGTGGTATCTGTCGAGCCGGCCTGAATCTGTGTGGGTCTCTCCCCACCTGTCCGCCGAAGACCCTCCAGACGCCAGCACCCCACTGCACTGGTCTCGCCGATCCGATCTCGCGCCACCCATGGTCAGTTGTTGCATGGGTGCGCGGGCTGCCGGTGTTTTCTCGCATCACTGCACTACCGGCTCACAGTGTCCAGGTGGCCCCGTGAAGGCTGCCCTGGCTGCAGTTGAATCAGGAAACTGGGGCGATATCCACGTAGTAGGCCTTGCCGACCTCCAGCTTGTCGGCTACCTCGGTGACGATCCCGGCGCGGAAGTGCCCATAAGGCGTGTACTTCCCGTAGATCGAATCCTCGGTGGCAGGGTCGCTGGAGTAGACGGCGCCGAACTGAACAGTGCAGAGCCGACCCTGGCTGTGCTCGTTCGGGGTGACTTCGTGGCAGATCATTTTGCAGCGCATGCGATTGAGCATGATTGGCTCTCCAGGTGAAGCAGGTTGGCCTATCAGTCTTTCGCCTGCTGGAAACGAAAATCCCGGCGCTTGGCCGGGACTCTTGAGGCCCTCTTCGGGCAATAAAAAACCCGGCGCGGTGGCCGGGTTCTGGATTGGTGCGGATGCCTGGTGTCTATCTCCAGGTAGAGCTATGTCGTGGTCTTCTTGTAGCGGCTCGATCAGGTAGGTGACCAGCACCTTTGCTCGTCCATCGCGCGCCCTTCCCACAACACCGCCTGACGGCGCATCCATCCGCATAAGCAAAAAAGCCCAGCGCTATGGCCGGGCTTTTGCGTCACTCCTCAACACGCGCAGGAATGACAGGATGCAAGAATTTTGTTGCACCGTTGCAGAGTTGTCAAGCGGCATCTGCCATCAAAACGCCTTCCTCCTGAAGTATCTTGCCAGACGCAACCAGAGCCTCTGCCACCATCTCGTCCAGTACCTTCTCGATGGCCTTCTTCCAGCGCCAGTACGTGGTCCGGTTCAGGCCCTGCCCGTCCCAGGTGTTGATGTCGTAGAACTCGGCCGGCAGCACGATCATGTCGGTTGATCGCTTCACGTACTGCTCGCGGCGCGCCTGGCCGGCGTCCTCGGACATCTCGCCACCCTCCAAGTGCTTGACCACGCCAGCGTGCAGCGAATCGAACTCTGCGCGCTCGCGGGCGGCACGGCTGGCTACTTCATACCCCGACTGCGCCTGCACGCCCTTCACCGGCGGGATAGCCCAGGCGGTTACCGCCTTGTACCGGAACAGATTCGGCGCCTGGGTGGCGATTAGCGGCACCAGCTTGCCAATCGCCTCCACCTTCTTGGCCTTGTGGGTCGAGAACCTGGCCGTCAGCGCATTCCAGTGCCGCGGAATCAGCTTGCTGTGCAGGCGGGCGTGCACCCAGCAGTCCACCAGCATTGCCGCATCCTTCCCGGTGATCTCACCCTTCAGCTTCGAAGCCTGGACTTTCGGTTCGAAGTCACCGCCACCCACACCGCTCATGGTCTCAGCCGCCAGGGCGCGGATTACTGCAGCCAACACGCTTTGGTATTTCATTGCCCTTGCTCCTTCTTGCGGCGGGTTTGGATGCTGTTTGCGCGCATAGCGCACCAGGCCGAAAAGATGGCCATAGCGAGGAGCAGCACGCCGGCCGTGTCTGTGATGGTCCAGATCATGCTGCAGCCCTCCGCAGGTCTTTGAGCTTCTGCCTGTACAGGGCCTTAATGGCCAGCAGGTCTTCGATGGTCAGGCGCAGGGCCTTATGAGGGCCCTCTAGCCACTCCACAGCGTCGGCGCCGATGCGCTTCACCAGCCGGATGCGGTATTCGACCGCGTTACCCGACAGATTCCGGTTGCACTTCACGCATTGGCGGTGCACGTTCAGCGGCTCAAAGCGCAGCTCCGGGCAGGCGCCCACAGACCGGTAGTGGCCAGCGTCCCAGCGGCTACCGGTGATGAGATCGTGATCGCTCGGCCGGGAATCGCAGCTGATGCACGGCAGGCCGGCGTCGCGCTCGCGGATGTAAGCGTTGAACGCAGCCTGAGCCTCGGCCATGTGCTCGCGGCGGGTCTTCAGCTTCTCCCGGCGCTCCTTGAGGTCTTCCCGCGCCCGCTTGGTGATGGCCTTGGCCGCGATCTTCTGCAGCTTGGGGTCTTTGGCCATGGCCATCGCGCAGGCATGGCTGCAAACCTTCTGCGTCGACAGAACAGGCTTGAAGCGCTGGCCGCAGCCTGGCGCCTTGCACTTCTTCGGCTTGATCTCGGCTACTCGCATGGCTTGTCCTCCTTGGCCGGGAAGACAGTCCAGTCGCCTATTCCCTTCCAGACGCCGGACCCACCCATGTGGGAAACCGTCCCTTTTGGCGCCCCAAGCTCCACGACGAAAAATTCAAACCAGACCTGAGGCGCATAAACCCACGCAGGCAGAGGTCGAACCTTGAACCCATGCTCTCTGCCGCAAGCCCAGCAGAACCTAGTGAATGAAACCGCAGCAACTGACGCATAAAGCGCTCGGCCAAGGATCTTTCCGGCTCGGAGCGCCAGCCATATGTTGAAGATCAAGCCGCTCAACATAATCCAGTAGCCATACATTTCGATTGAGGTCATGCCGCAGCCTCCCCAAGCAGGTCATCGAAGTACACGCCGTTGCCGCCGAAGTAAGCGGCGATCTTGTCTGTGTAGATGCAGCCCTGCTCGCGGTTGAACAGCCGGGTCACAGGGAAGCCATCAGGACCGAACATGGCGCAGGCGCCCATGAGGTGCAGCTTCCGCTCGTAGGTCAAATGGACAAAGCTCGTTGCCCAGCCCTCGAAGAAGTCGCGGCTCGAAGAACGCATGATCGGCACGCCGAAGTGCAGCTTGCAGTACCGCCGGACATCCTCGACGTCGCCCATGTCGGTGGTCTTTGCGATGCGGTCGTACATGGCGAACCAGAGTGCGTTCTGATCGAGAGTGCGATCTTTGCCCGGGCGCATGCTCACCACGACGAACTTCTTGTCGCGGAACAGTCGAGTCAGCATGGTGATGGCCTCGGACAGCTTGGCCTGGCTATTGACGCTGATTTTCTCAGTCATGCCGCCTCTCCCTTGCCCAGCTTGAAGGCGTAACGCTCCATCAGGTACGCGCGATCAACGAATGCGTCGATGACGAAGCCGTTGAGCTTGACCTCGGCAAACGCGCCCTCACGGACGGCTGCCACGTAGTACTTGCAGCCCTGGCGCCCCATGGCCGGGTCGTGCACGACCATCATCCCGTCGAAGCACTCGACGATGACCTGGTGCATGCCGCCCTCCCAATTCAGGGAAGGCACGCCAACCAAGTAGGCGCCATCGCGATCAAGCTTGGGCAGGTCAGCGGTATCAAACGACTTAAATGGTATGGCCTGCTGTTCCAGCGCCTCGCGGGTGCTCATATCCCCGGCGAAGTAGCGTTCGTGCAGTTGGGCAACCACTACGCCAGCCGGCTCAGCCTTTATCATCGCCAAGCACGTCGAGAAACAGGTGTTGTGCGTCGGCTGGGTTTGATGCGAGATCAGGTAACTCATGGGGACACCCCCAGGCCCTGGGCCTCAATCGCCTTGCGCACGTCGCGGATGTAGGCCGCCTCGTTGAAGCTGCCGCCCTCCACGTCTTCGAACTCCTCGCGGTAGACCTCAGCTGCTCGGTTCGGCAGCTCCACCACCACGGCCTCGCGGGAGGCCTGCCACACCTCCCACCGGTCCTGGATTTTGTCGAGCCCGTAGGCGTTCGATTCCGCGTCGTAAATGAGCCACATTGGGTCAGTCTGTGGACCCTGCGGCGCATCACACTCCCACGCCTCGAACTGCTCGCGCATCTTGTTGGTGTCCATCAGTGCTTCTCCTGCGTGAACAGCACATCAAATCGCTCTGGTGGGTACGAAACGGCATAGCCAAGCTTTTTGCCGGTCGCGGCTTCGTCGAGATCGCACAGGCACTCGTTTTCGATTAGTGCCCGACCCGACAGCGTTACAAGGTCTGTGCGCTGGCAGCCAAGGGATCGAGCCAATTCGTCAGCGGTGGTGACGACATCGCCGGAGCCGTCGAGCTTTTCGGTTTCAGCCCAGGTGCACATCACGCCTCCTCCCCTTGAAGGCTCTGCAGCAGAGTCTTTAGCTGGCGGTACTTCTCCATCGACTTGGCGCTCGACTCACGCTCCTGTTCGACGGCCAGGGCAACATCCTCGACCCGCTCAGCCAAGCGCTTGAGGTTGCTGGCCATACCGGCGATTTCTCCAGCCAGCTCGCTCAGCATTTCCAGAGGAGTACCTGAGGCTTTCTGATCGGCAACTACTTCGAGTTTCGGCTGCTGCTTGGCCATCACTGGCTCCTGAGTCTTCTGCTTGGTTTCAACAGGGATGCGCTGGAACTGGTCGCGTCCGGATTTCTTGATGAGCCCCGAGTCCACCAGACTGACCAAGCAGCCCGATACGATCCGGTTGTCCGGCGTGCTGCCGGTCAGATTCCGCAAGGCCGTCATGACCTGAAAAGAAGTCCAGGGCTCGTTCATAGGCACGCACTCATAGACCTTCTTGGCTACGCCGGTCTGGCCCTGCATGAGGCTTTCCTTCTTGGCGGGGGTCATACTTCCTCCCCAGCCGGCTTCAGCTTCTGGTGAACGCAAGCACGAAGAAGGACCGCTGCAAGGGCGTAGAAGGCCGCGATGGAGGGATAGCCCGCGTAGATCAGTGCGCCGACGTAGGAAGCCTGGGCCATCATCCCGAAAGCCCGGCTGAACAAACTCCGGGCCTTGATCTTGTTGGCCAGGTCAGCGCTCATAGCGAAGAAAGCAATCAGCATTACGATGGACAGGAACACCGCCACGGTTGCCGCGAATCGATTTGCGCTGGAGTGATCGACAAGCAGGAGCGAGATGACCACCGCATCAAGGACGCGCGCCAGAATGATATTTTTCACTGTGATTTCTCCATGGTGGCCGGCTGCCCGGCGCGCTCTTCGGCTTCAACGATCTGCGCCAGGCGCTCAAGACGGTCTTCCGACTGACGAACCAGGTCCTTGTGATCGTCGTCGCTCAGAACAGGAACGCAGACGAACAAGATCCCGGCCTTGATGAAGGTCTGGGCGACTTCTCCCGCTCCACGGAGCTGGGCTGGGTGGGCACGGGTCATGGCTGGATCTCCTGCGGCTGGTTGGCTTCGTTGATGAGCGCGAGCATGGTCACGGACCAGTCCGGAACGGCATTTCGAAGCGCGGAAACGGAGTCGGCCCATTCCTGGAGCCGTTGATCGTCACTGGCAACGGTTGGACGCAGGCGTATCTCTGCCTCAAGGAGGCGTTTCAGCTCGGATCTGGTCATCAGAAGTCCACCTTCACGACGTTGTCTTGGCGGAACCGGTTGGCGAGCGGCATGAAGCGCGAGCGGTCGCCCTGGAAGGCGGTGGGCACCATTCCAATCTCGCCGTCGCGGTTCTTGCGGATCAGGATTTCACCGATGCCCTTGTCCTGGGTCCCGGGGTGATACACCTCGTCGCGGTAGACGAACATGACGATGTCGGCGTCCTGCTCGATGGCTCCGGATTCGCGCAGATCACTCAACACTGGGCGCTTGTCAGGGCGTGATTCGCAGCCACGGTTGAGCTGGGACAGGACGATGATCGGGCACCCCAACTCGCGGGCCAGAAGCTTGATCTGCCGGGACATGGCGGTGACGTCCTCAGTGCGCCCCTTACCCTCGCCTTCCATCAGGCCGAGGTAGTCGATGACCACCAGGCTCAGGCCGCCCATTCGGTGGGCTTGGCGCCGCGCAATGGAACGAATGCGCGGCATGGTCATCACCGGCACGTCAGACACGCAGATCGGGGCATCGCGCAGCTTCAGGGTGGCGGCGGCCAGCTCCGTGGCGTGATCGGCAGAGCATTCACCGGTCTTCAGCGAAGGAAGCGGGATGCCACCAACGGCCGCAATCAGGCGGTCCATGAGCTGGCTCTTCGTCATTTCAAGGCTGACCACCAGAACCGGCTTTCGCTGGTTGATGGCGACGTCAGAGGCTACGTTCATGGCCAGAGTGGTCTTGCCCATCGCTGGGCGCCCAGCTACCACGATCATCTGCCCGGGCTTCAAGCCCTGGGTGAACTTGTCGAGGTCGGGAATGCCGCTACCCAGACCATCCATGATGATCCCGCTCTGGAAGCGATCAAGGCGCTCCTGCAGGATCTCGATGTGCTCGACCAGAATGTCACCGACCATCTGGCACTCGCCGTCCGTTCCCTTGGCGTCGAGGCCGAGGATGATGGATTGGGCCAGGGAGATCTTGTCCTCGACGTCGGCCTGCTCGTAAGCCACTTCGTTGATGCGCTCGGCGGCGGCGGACAGTTGGCGGCAGACGGCCCGGTCGCGAATGATCTGGACGTAGGTCTTGGCGTTGGCAACGCTTGGCGTGTTGGCCTGGATCTCGGCGGCGTATGCGAGGGTCACGGCACCACTGGCCAGCGCCGCCCGGCGATCGCCGAGAGTGATGACGTCAACTGGCTGGCCGTCGCCGTGCAGCTCAAGAATCAGGCGGTACAGGTCGGCGTTGTCCTCCCAAGCGAAAGCGTCGGCCGCCAGGCCATCTGACAGGACATCGATCAGGTGCGGCTGGCGCAGCATCGCGCCCAGCACGCCGTGCTCGGCCTCAAGGCTGTGAAGTTCGTTCATTGCGCGGCCTCCGAGATCTCACGGAAGACCGCGCGACTAACCAGGGCCTCAAGGCGGGGCTGGACGTTCTGGCCACGGAAGAAGACCTGACTGCGGTTGTTGGCCTTCTGGAAGAACGGCAGCCAGAAGCCCTGCCCGCTCTGCTGGTCAGGCGATTCGTTCCAGCGCTCAACGATCAGGCTGCGCAGCACCTTGTCAGTGGCCACGGTGACCTTGGGGTGGCTTGGACAGACCTTGTGGAACAGGTTGATGATCTGGTCGACCGGAACATTGGCCTCAGAGACGGCGCCGTTCTTCAGCGCACGGCCAAGCCAGTTGGTCAGGAACTTGCGCCAGTCTTTCTTCGGGCGGTTGGCGCTGGCCCAGGCGGCGGCCCGGACAATCTCGGCTTCGACGTCTACCGGGGCATAGGCTTTCGCCCATTTGGTGATCAAGGTGGTGTCGACTTGGAAATCTTCGCCATCGAACGAAACCAGTGGTGCTTGAACTTCAGCCTCTGGCTCATCGGCGGGGAGCTCACCCCCTTGGGGGGGATTAATCTCTTCCGAAGGAAGAGTTAATAGGGGTATGTCTTTCGTATAAAGAAGGGAGACAACGGAAATCGGGAGTTTCGTTACGTTGTTGGATGAACCGTTTTCTGTTGAGTCAACGGATTTCCGTTCACTCAACAATTCCTTTTTCGGCTCCTCGAAGATCCACTCTGCCGGGTCGCAGATGCCGATCTGCCCACGGCTGCCACCCACCCGGTACAGCACGCGCCGGGCAAGCAGGTTGCTGATTGCGGTAGAGACATGCTGTGGGCGGATGTTAATGCGCTTGGCGATCTCGTCGGCAGTGATGCGGCGCTCCGCCTGGTTGAAGCCAACGGTAAGCCGGGTGATTGCGTGCAGGGTCTTGAACTCAGCCGGCGACAGATGAACCGCCGCCAGTGCGTCCATCAACTGATTGTCCATCCGGGTAAACCCCCCGGTGTTGCGTAATGGGACGATGTTTGTCATCATTTGCCTCGCTTACTGCTGTTGAAAGAGCCGACCTCGTCCGTCGGCTTTTTTGTGCCCGCGATTTAGGTGTCTCGCTTCAGTCCCTCTTTAGGGACCAATTGGACTACCTGTGCTTTCGGCCTCCCAAGACGGCTAGGCCCACCCATTGCCAAGAACTCGATCGCTACGTCTTCGAGAACCTGGCTGATGCTCTGCCCCTTACTGAGGGCCAGAGCACTGATCTTTCTCTTCGCACCATCACTCAGGTGCTCGTAGTCAATTTCAGCCACGTGACCTCCATAGGGCCTCTAGGCCGCGCTATGCTGCTTGTCTTCCTTGCTCAGCGCTTCGATAGCCCCGTTCTCAACAGCCCACTCGATCATCTCGTGCAGGTAGGTGGCGTGCTGCATCTCAGCTCGCTCTGCCGCACGGGCCAGGATGCGATCAAGGGTCTTGTTGAAACGGACCTTCCGAGGCGTATCACGCTTGTGGGACTGGTCTGCGTACATGCGGGTACTGCTCCTTATGCGGCAACGGTTTCAGATGGATAGAGATCGGGACGAAGCTCATGACGGGAAACGCCAGTTGCTTTCTCGATAGGAAGGGCTTGGCGGGCTGGAACACCTCTGGTTTTCCAATAGGAAACAGCCATCGGCGTGACGCCCAGAAGCTCGGCCAGGGCTTTACCCGACCCGGCGGCATGGATTGCGCGCTCCAGAGGTGTGAATTCCATAAACAGTCCGCCCTAGGCGAGTAAACATATCTCAACAATACGTTTATTTAATAAACAGCGCAAGCCCGGTAAACTTTGTGTTTATGACGAATCAACATTCAGGCGATCGCCTGCGACAATTCATGCGAGAGCGGGGGCTTACCCCAAAAGGGGTTGCAGAATCTCTTGGCGTCTCGCCTCAGGTCTTGAACAACTGGTTCAAGCGTGGCATGCCTGCACGGGCTATTTTTGATGCGGCCCGCGTCCTGCTAGTTGATCAGCACTGGCTCACGACAGGCCAGGCCCACCCTTCAGGAATGAGTCTTGCGCCGACTCCGCCACCAGCGGACGCCGAAATGCTTGGGCCGTTCGATGTTTGGGATGACGACACCCCTCTGGATGATGACGAGGTATATGTGCCGTTCCTCAAGGAAGTGGAATTGTCGGCCGGCAGTGGAAGAACCGTGGTCGAGCAGTCCCATAAGCAGAAGCTGCGCTTCGGCAAGCTGACCCTTCGAAAGCAAGGCGTACAGCCAGATGACGCGGTTTGTGTGACGGTTAGCGGGAACAGCATGGAGCCCGTCCTGCCAGACAAGAGCACCGTAGGTGTTGACCAGGGTTGCACTGCCGTGGTCGACGGCAAGATGTACGCCATTGATCACGATGGCCAGCTCAGGGTGAAAACCTTATACCGCCTTCCTGGCGGCGGAATCCGCATGCGCAGCTTCAACCGGGACGAACACCCGGACGAGGAGTACACCGCGCAGGAGATGATCGACCAGAACATCCACATCAAGGGGAAAGTCTTCTGGTCGTCGGTCCTCTGGTAGCAGCACAGAACGCCCGTACAGCCCGCCTAGCGCGGGCTTTTTTGTGTCTGCGCTTTGGCCAGCCCGGCTCGAAATAAACAAAAATAAACAAAAGGTATTGACGTGTTTATAAACATCGCGTTTACTTGGCTCAACACCGAGGCGCTACACAGCCCCTCGGGAGGCCCTCAAGCCGACCGCTCTTTAAAAACCCGAAGATGAGCCGCCAGGCGCCGAGTGAATCCGGCCGTTGAGCCCTGGTGGACAGTACGCAACACAGCAGACTCCCTTGCCCGACATGTCGGCTCGTGCCCGACATGTCGGCTCGCTGGTCTGTTGAGAGTTACCAAATTCAGCTGCTGCGCCAGGCACGCCGACGCAGCGG
>NZ_JAVYJH010000025.1:0-138487 GCF_032621685.1 Pseudomonas sp. zfem002
CCCCAGGTCACGACGCAGAACGCCTTGGGCAAAGCCATCGGCTATCTGGCCAGCAACTGGAGCAAGTTGGAGCGTTACCTCGAGCAGGGTTACTTGCCGATCGACAATAACGCCGCTGAGCGTGCCATCCGCCCGTTTGTCATTGGCCGAAAGAACTGGCTGTTTAGCGACACGCCCAAGGGCGCGACGGCCAGTGCGCAACTCTACAGCCTGGTCGAGACAGCCAAAGCCAACGGCAAAGAGCCTTATGCGTGGCTGCGCCACGCACTGGAACGCCTGCCGCAGGCGTCCTCAGTGGAAGATTACGAAGCCCTGCTGCCTTGGAATTGCACGCCTCATCTGCATAGCTAAGCGCTCGTCCATCTTTGGATAGGTGGGGTTTATGGAGCGCTTACCCTAGTCTTCGCCGGTCGTTGCAAACCAACGACCGGCTTTGACAGGCCAGAAGACCGATGTTCGAGGAGCGCTAGTCGTTATGGCGGCTGTGCGTGTGGGCGCCTTCGGGCGCGCCAGGTTGTTCTCCTCATGGTCCCTGGTCTGTCAACCCACGCACAGTTGCCACCCTCCTGTTTGACAGCCGGAGAGTGGCAGCACATCTGGACCCGAGGAGAACATCATGAAAAAGCTGGTACCTGATCCACCTCTCTCAAACCTTCGTCGCACCACTGCCCATACTCACTTCGGCGCTTGCCAGGGCGCGCACCCACCGTTGTTCACGGTGTGCGAGGAGGCCGATATCGAAGATGCGTTGGTTCATCTTTCTGCTGCGCTCACATCAGCCTTTGAAACCAACTGGCAACTTTGCGAAATGTTGTCTCGACCTACTGCGGACATGGCGTGGGCTACATGTCAGTCGCTGGAAATCTGTCAGGCGTTGATCAAAGCGCTGTTGAATAGACAGGGTTAACAACGCTTCAGGGGCCGCACATGCGGTCCCACATAAGCAGATGCAAATTGTTCAAAGGTGCGTGCGGCTGGTGTGGTGTTATCGATCTTGCGCCGTAAAACGAAGACATCAGGCCTATTCCTGCTAACCAAACCACGTCAATGAGCAAGGGCAGAGATCAGAACAACGAGCGTCCGAAGCACCTTACGAGTGCCATTCAACCAAAAAGGACGGACTTATTTTAAAAACACCTTAAAAAACCGTCCCCTTTCCCGAACAGGTTATTCCTGACGGGCGAGCTTCACATGAATGCAGATGATGACATCTGCTTCATGATAAACAGAGACTGTTCTTTCATCACCAGCATCGAATAAATAGCCTGGGTTGGTTGGGGGCCTAGTGGGAATGCGCACTGAAGGGATGACACGCACAGGCTGCCCGAAGAGCCTTACAGCGTCGTCAACGGTCACGATACCGAAACAGGAGTATCTGGTTTCGGTATCCGCAGGAAAGTACTCACCTACGGCCTGGTAATAAACCCTGTATGCACGGACGATGCTGTCACTTCCCGCTTGAAAGTAGACCCCCTGCTCAGGCAACTTCAAGAATTCGTCATCGTCGATCTTAGAATACTCGACCAAGGGAATCGAACGTTTAAAATGAGCTACCAAGTCGAGAAGCGGCCGCCCCATATAGTCATTTGGGTTCATAGACAACTCCCATTTCCTCAAATAGTTTTTTATTCAACTCATGTACCTCAGTGCGTACTTGCTCAATTTTACTTGCCGACCAACCTTCTCGTTGCCAAACAGGTTGCCAGGTGTTCAAGTCAGCCTCGGCCGCCTTGTACAAATCCGACCCGTCCATTTTGATTTTTTCCTGGTTATTTCGCCCACCGTATGTTCGTGAGTCCGACATATGACTGCACGTCTTGACCACAACACAGTTTGTGTTATTGCGCAACGCCTTCAAATCCGCCTCAGTCAGTTCGACCCCCATCTGGCGCAACGCTTCCTTGACTGAGGCGAGTGAGGGGATATGGTCCGGCGTCAGGCCATCGCCAACGCTACGAGGAGCCGTGGAGCCATAACTACCCACTTCTCCCTCGACTACTTTTATCCCCCCAGCACTCGTTGGCCTGCCAAGCCCTTCCAGAATGCCGGTGATATCGCAAGGCCCGGTATTGTGCACCCACGTCTTCAGTTCTCCAACATAGAACGTGTGCCCGATATCCACCGTCAGGTTGTAGGTCCTGCCGATCGGCTGATACAGCTCCACCGAAGCGACCCGGCTGGAGGTGTTCTCACTGGCCCCATCCCCCAGAGACTGCAGTAGATCCCCCGTCCGGAGCTGAATCATCGGCACGAATTCGCGCTGCGCCGGCACATAGAACGGATGGCTCGGGGTGACGAACAAGGTTTCCTGCTTCACCTCTCCATCGGCACGGGTGTTTTCCAGGGTCAGCTTGTAGATCGGCTGGTCGTTGCGCTCGTGGGTCTGAAGAATTGCCGCCGCGAACGGCTCACCTCCATGCTCCGGCTTGCTCCAGACGATATCGCCGACTTTGAGGGTTTCGATCGCACGATCGCCTGTTGGAGTAGCGACCAATGTGCCGGCAGCAAAACAGCAAGGCCCATCAAGACCTTTCCACGCCGCTTCCTGCTGCGCCTTGAACTCCGCCAACGCCGACGCGCTGATTTTTCCGGCCCGCCCCGCCGCAACCAGACTCGTTGCGAACCCGGTCTGCCACTCCATCTCCACTCTGGCCGCGGCGTCATAGTTGCCCTGGAGGCGGTAAAGATTGGTCAGCCCCTTGGTTTCCTGATACGCAGTCCTTGTATCAGGCGGAGCATGAACGGAGGCGGTTCGGGCAGTAACAAATCGCAGACAATAAAAACCCCAGCTCGTTGGCTAGGTTTTTATATAACGCTTACGAGCCGGGAATCACGCATATCGCCGTAATAATTTGTCCAGGCTTATCTGAGATAGGAACTCCCCACCCAGTTATCTCAACAACACCATAGTTAGGGTCGGTATAAAACCATTCCTCAGCCTCATCAAACTCTAAGCTTGTGAGTGGCAATATATCGGAAACAGGACTCCCCAATACCATTCCACCTGGCAGACACCCCTTGTAAATAAATTGCTCTGCCGGGTCACTAGGAAAGCTAAAGTTATAAACCTTAACAGCGTATAGCCTTCCATCTCTTATCGAAATTGATAAAGCAGGGATACCTTTTAGCAAATCATTAATTACAGCATCATCAAAAACCGAGAAAGAAAACCCACAATCTCCGCACTGCTCAAACCCATGCCTATGCATTTGTAGGATTGGTGAGCCAGGAAACCTATAGAGCGGAATCCCTGCGAGGGATACCCCAGGAACAATGGGAGCATGCCAATCTATGAAAAACTCACCTGACGTAGTAATTTTGGAATCCATGTATTCGTAGAAGGATTAAATACCACCTTCTGGCCCTGTGGGTTCAAATATATAGTATTGACATCATAAATTGGACTGGAGGGCCGCTAAATTTAGGCCTATAGGTAAGAGGATCGACCACTTTCGCCTTGCTGCCATCAGTATATGTAACTTTGTAGTACTCGCCCACATGTGTGGATTTAACATCCTTACCAACAGTTGACGGACCGTATTGAATTTCTTTAATTCCGGTTGCGCCACCTTCAACCTTATAAACCTGCGCATTTTTTGACGATCCAGGCTTGGGTGGCACATATGTGAGCTTTGCACCATCCATCTTGAACGACTGCTGAATGTCATCGATGGACTTACCCCAAATATTCGACGGGGCTTCAACCATATTTCGAGGAATTCCAGCTTGTGCGGCGAGGTCTTCTCGCAGGCCAATCCGAGCAGCCATTGAATTGGCAGGTACTTCCGGCGTCACAACTCCTTTTGCACCTAGCCCACGGCTAAAGTCACCAACGCCATCTGCAATCTGCCCATTAACAGTAGTCGTTCCTGAAGAGTAATTTCCAGAAAGCTGTCCACTATACGGACCTTCAGAGTTAGCCCAAGCAGGCGTACCGGTCGAACCTTTTGCACTGGCCCCGACCTCTCCTACACTTGCGGCTCCTTTTGCACCTACTTACAGCTTGATGAAGTCAAAGACCTGGCCAAACAGCTGCTCAATATCTGGCGACGCCTCAAGACACGCAAGCGCTTCATTCGACGTTAAAGGCATGTCGTAAGGCTCAAACCCTCGACGGACAGCAATACCATACAAAGCATGCTCGTCATCTTCCGTATGTTCCCAATGAGGCACATAGCCAATTACCTTATAGACCTTGAAAATCTCATCATGAAAATCCATTAAGTTATACAAAAATGCTGGAGCGTTATTCAGCGACAACGCTTGAGCGCACCAAAAATTAAGTTCATCCCTGCTTATAGCCCCACAAAAAATACAGGTCATAACGAACGCCATCAGCTCATCACTGAAGCAACTAGGCTCATTCAGACTCACATTCCACCCCCCATGGCTTCGCCACCGATATGCCCCGTCTTCTTATGAATCAATTCAGGGACCAACTGCATTCGCCCACTATCTTAATGATGATGCCACGTATACCCATCGATTTTCTTTGACCCTGCCCCAATCTGCTGGAGTTGCTTAGCAGTGAAGCTTGAAGCTTTCACTTGACCTTGCTGAATAGCCCCTAACAAATCTTTGGTCGCAAGTTTCATTTGCCCCTCATAACTCGCAGACTTAAAGGCATCAATTGATATCCGCGTATCAAATGCAGTCACATCATCAAATATAGGAAAGCCCCTGTTATCGAATACGACTCCCGTTACCGGATGACGCTGCCCTGCAAGATGCACATTCCGCCCATCAGCTGGCGGAACCGTAGTGGAAAGAACGTCGTCACGCCCATAAGTGGACTCCAGCTCATTTCTGGTAGTTTGCGGATTGTACGGAGCCTCGGAGCCTTTACCTTTTGCACCAACAGTATCACCCGACGCGAATTTCGTTGTCTAGGCGCGCAACGCCAGATGTAGCGCGAACTGCGCGCCGGACTCGACCGGCGACTGGCGACTGGCGACTGGCTGTCGTGGGAAAAAACTGGCCCGACGCGGGTTATGATACTGCCCACGCTCCCCCAAGACGTCCAACCACTAGTTTAAATAGTTAGAGCGCAAGTTCCAGGCGCACTTTCTCGGCCACTTAATCAACAATAAACCTAGGCCCAAGTATAGTAAGGCCCACGAATGCTTCTGACTCAATTTTAACTTTCTCGCCCATCAACTCAAGCTCCGCGACCTCAATTTCTTGAGAACCTACAACCGCCCACGACCTATCAAGCCCTACAGCACCAGTCGTGAAAACACCGCAAATTTAAGGATAGGCATCGGCCAGAGGGTCAGCCCCTTCGCCAGCGGCTTGTCCGCTGGCAAAAATAGCCAGAAAGTAGCGCAAACATAGCAATGGAAAGCAGATAAGTAGCAGTTCGGTAGCAGCCAGATAGCAGAAAAAGCAAAGGCTTGACCGATAAAACAACACCGGCGCAAGGCCGGTGCTGGGAGAGCGCTATCACTGTACAATCAACTTAACTCAATTGATTTCAGCTGACCCTCTCCATCGCACAAAATAACAATCGTACCGTAAGGGCAATCTAGAGTTATTACTCTATCCTTGTACTCATCATCAACAATCCCGGACGCCCTTCGAGTAGGGCTGTCAAATCGAATCTCTAGAAAGTAGCCCTCCCCATTAGCTTGATTTGGCAATGCATCTTTATTGCCTTGCTCAGACAGGATTTTCTGAATTTCCTCAATATGAATTGAAGCCATAAGCTCTCCGCAAATTCAAGGTAACTGGACAAAGTCGCCCTTACCTAACAAATTTTTAACTTGGTTCGGTCTAATTGGGCCAACGGAAATAATCTTCATCTCGTCTCTTGGCACAGTGATCCGAATCAGCTTCCCTTCAACTTCTTGAATTACATTGATATGCCCTGTCCTTGCGTCCATAAACCTAGTAGCACTGGGATTATTGGCAAGGTTTTGCAAAGCATCGGCATCAAGCTTTCCTGCAAGCTGCCCCATCCGAGGATCATTGAGCTGGCCAAATACGCGATCAGCAATTGAGAAGTTTTTTATAGAGCCAGCGACTTCGCCTGCGCCTTTTGCACCACCAGCCTCCGCAACCGGGTGATTATAGGGCATCCCAGCTTCAGCATCGGGCGAAAAATCTGGCTTGGCTGCTCCACCGCCAACCGTTACCCCCTTCTCTGATACAGGTGTGACACCCGAAGGCCCATCAAGACCTTTCCACGCCGCTTCCTGCTGCGCCTTGAACTCCGCCAACGCCGACGCGCTGATTTTTCCGGCCCGCCCCGCCGCAACCAGACTCGTTGCGAACCCGGTCTGCCACTCCATCTCCACTCTGGCCGCGGCGTCATAGTTACCCTGGAGGCGGTAAAGATTGGCCAGCCCCTTGGCTTCCTGATACTCCGCCAGCGGGTTGTTCGAGGCCAGTCCGTGAAGCAACGCCAATGTGGTGTTTTCAGGGGCGTAGACCAATCCCTGACCCAGGCCGTACGCACCTTTGGCCATTTCAGCGAGTGCGTTACCGATACCCTCGAAAGCACCCGTTCCCAATACCCTGTCGGGATTGAGCGAGAGATTTCGCGAGTAGTACTGGCTGTACTCATCCAGTCCATAGGGCGTCAATTTCCCCAGGTATTCGCTGTGGAGGCTGGTGTCGTTGAATACCTCGGTGTGATTGCTTGCGTAGTTCTGCAGATACTCGCGGGTCAGCTCAGGCGTGTATTGCCTGGTCTCGGCCAGGACAGGAACATCGGCCCCCACTGTCGGGTCATTGGGCTCGTAGCGCTTGGCCAGTGGCGTCAGCGCCTTGGCCAGGTGATCCATGGTGCTGGCTTCGATCACCAGACCATCCTTGCTCAATAGTTTCTGCCACTCCTTGTCGGTGTAGTAGGCGAACGCCCGGGCCATCCGCTGCTCGGCCTCGGTCACGCTGATGCCTTGTTCCTGCGCCAGTGCTGCGGCCTGGTTCTTGATCAGGCGCACTTCCTCAGGATGCGCCTGGCGGTTGTACTGATCGGCCATCTGGGAGATCCAGGCGCCTTTCTCGTAGTCACCAGTGGCCAGCCCGGCCGAGGTCAAACCGACGATCTGCGCAAAGGCTTCGCGCAATTTCGGCTGTTTCTCGAACATTTCGGTGAGCACGCTGGCCATCGCCTGGCTGGCGCCCGCCGCAACCGCGCCCGTGGTGAAATCTCCCCCCGTACCTGCCGAAATCGCTCCGCCAGCCAATGCGTGCAAGGCAATACGTCCGGCACCGCCCTCGGCCCACATCGCCATGCCGGCTGGGTCACCCGCCCGTTCAGCAGCGTTGTACTGCTTCTCGGCGTAGCTGCCGATGAAGTTGAAAGCAGTGGCCGCCGCAACGGTCGAGGCTTGTGTCACCAGGCCGTCCACCAGGTTGTCGCCCAGGCTGCCGCCGTTGACTGCGGTCTTGACGACGCCGGAGGTCAAGCCAATGGCGCCGGCGCGGACACTGAACCCTCCAATCCCTTGTAGTGTGCTCAAATCGTGGCCGGCTGTGCTCTTGAGCGCCGTGTTCGTGCCTTTGAGCTTCGGATCGATGAGACCTTCGGTTACGCCTGCCGTGACGCCTGCAATGACATAGCCCTTCATCGCATCCGAGGACGTCACATCCTTGAACACCGCTCCCAGGTTGCCGCGGTTGTTGACGACACTGACCGTTGCGTTGGTCGCCGCACTGGATGCCATAGCCCCAACGACCGCTCCTGGTATACCGCCACCGGCCATCCCGGCCACCACCGGCCCAAGCACCGCCGCCATCAGAATCGCAATGACAATCTGCGCCGCCGGCCCCAACCCCGAATTCGCATACTTGAAGCTGGTATGAATCTCCTGCACCTGCCGCCAGTCGATCCCGCCCTGCGCTTCCAGTTGCTGCAGCCACGCAAGCTTCGGATCGGCCTTGACCATCGCCTCGATCGATTCATGCACCGTCTGCTGGTTCACCTGCAGCACATCGGCCTTGATGCTGCCCACCGCCTTGATCACCAGATCGCCCTGGGCAACCATCTCGCTCTGGCGCAGGGTCTCGTCGGTCTTCCCCTCGCCCTTCATGCTGAACCAGCCCGCGTCGGACTTGCTCTTCTCGTGGCTCTCCTGATGCAGGTCCTTCACCGCCTCGAAGGTGATATCCCCGCCGCTGTCGAGAGTCAGGTCGCCACCGCTGCCGAGCTTCGCCGCCTGGTAGTGCTGGTCGCTGCCGCTCTCCAGCGTCAGGTCGCCACCGGTGGTGATCTCACTGACGATCGAGGTGATCTGGGTGATCTCGTCGCGCTGGGTCTTCTTGCTGCCGAAACTCCCTTTCTTCTTCATGTCGTACAGCGAGTAGTCGCTGTCTTCGGCCGCCAGCAGGGCCAGCTTGCCACCCGCTACCAGGTAGGCCTCATCCCCCGCGCTGATCCGGCTGGCACTCATCGCCAGGTCATGGCCGGCGCTGATCGCCACATCACCGCCCGCCTTGAGCGTGGTCGCGACCTGGCTGACATGGTCGTCCTGGGTCTTGAGCTTCTTCGAGACGAACGACGAATGTTCCTCGTCCGCCGCCGACATCAGCGTCACGTCACCCATGGCCGAGATAGCGATATCGCGCTGCGCATCGATTCGGCTCGCCATCGCCGCAAAGTCGCGCCCCGCCACGGCGCTGAAATCACGCCCGGCGGTGACGCTGCTGCCGTTCTGCCTGATGCTCTGGCTGGTCCGTCCTCCTCCGGCCAGGGCGTTGACTTCCTCGGTCGAGCCCAGCAGCACGTCGCGCCCGGCCTGCAGGCGGGTGTCGCGCCCGCTCTGCAGCACGCCGCCCTGGTTGATCAGGTCCTGCCCGGCCTTGATACTCAGGTCGTTGGCCGCTTCGATCCGCGCGGCGCTGTCGAGGAAGTCGCGACGTCCGCTGTTGAAGGCATCGCCACTGCTGTGGCTGGTGCTGGAGCGCTCGTTGATGACGTTGCCGAGGATGGTGGTCAGGCTCACGTCGCGGCCGGAGATGATCCCGCCGGCCTTGTTGATGATGTTGTTGCCCGCCAGCAGGTCGACGCGGTTTGCCGCTTCGATCAAGCCGCTGTTGATGATGTCGTTGCCGGCCATGGCCGACAGACTGTTGGCCGCGCGCAGGGTGCCGACGTTGCCGGCGATCAGCGCGCCATTGGGCGCCAGACGGTTGTTGGCGTTAACAGTCGGGACGAGACTCTGTTACTAACTCCAATCGGAAAATATGTAGCCGCATCAAGCTACAAATCTTCACCCTGATCCGACTTTCATGTAGTCCATTTCCCAAGCATACTTTTCCGCCTGTTCAGGCGTTGCACTCCTGGAAATGGGCACCTAGTCTTCGCCGGTCGCTGCCAATTCAGCGACACAGACTTCGCGGTCTGTTTGCAAAAGGCGCTCTGACAGCGCCCTACCCAGATTGCCGGCGCTTTTTTTGCGTCCGCTCTTTGTGTAATGGCGGCTGTGCGTGGGAGACCCTCTGGTCTGCCGGGTTCCTTTTGCCTCGGTCCGCGAACCCACGTACAGCTGCCACCCTTCGTTTCGCGGCGTTGGATGGCGGGCTACAGCAAAAGGAGATACACCAGTGAAGAAGCTCGTTCCGGATCCTCCCACCCCGCGCCTGACTACCGCCCACACTCATTTCGGCTCCTGCAGCGGTACACACCCACCCCTATTTAGCGTATGCGCGAACGCCAGCATGGAAGATGCGCTGGTACATCTCTCCATGTCCCTGGCCTCGGCGTACGAAACCAACTTTCAGGTCTGCGAGTCGGCGAGCAGACCGATGCAAAGTCTGGCGTGGGCTACACAGCATTCGCTGGAAATCTGCCAAGCGCTGGTAGAGTCATTATTGAAGCGAGCGGCGGGACCGAGCGTCCCCATCTAATCGTGAGAAGGAAAGGGGCGGACCAAATTTGAACCGCACCGTCTCAAAACAAATCCCCCCTTCCTCAATGCCCTTTGGATTATTTATTCTTTCAAGAACAAATAAAATCTATAATTACTCCAAACCCAACTAAGTTCAAGACCACCTCGCACCCACCCCAAAGAGGCAGCCCACCCGCAGGCTTATTATTAAAACACCAACGGCGCAGCTCTATTAAAAGACCTAACATATCCGTATTAGCTCGCCCACCTGCCGTAAACCAGGAAACATTATCTCCCTCATGAATACAATCACATTCACAGCTATCCAGCCCCTTGGACAACTTAGCACGCATTATAATTTTGCAAGATCCTTCGGGAGCAACTTGAAGCAATACCCCCCCGAGATCATTATAAATATCGTCATCGCTTCGCATCAATTTCCACCTGGTGAATTTTTAAACACATTTCCATTTGGACGAGCACCACCCATTTAGTACTTTACGCTGAAGCTGTCTGGCCGACTATTTTCTCCCAAATAGACAGGCTCAATCTTCACCAGACCCCCTCCCCTCTTTGAGTGCAGAAGCCCATGTATTCTCCATCGACTTCCACTCACCTTTATTCAAGTTTCCATTCATGGAAACGAGGTTCAACCTCTCACCAGGTCCATTGAAAGCACTAGCGATAAATGCCCACCTTCCTCCCCATTGATGCCGCATTTGCCTGCTACACATTGTTGATACGTATTCCGATTATTTTCAGTCAGTGAAAGATTTGATTCGACTTTCTCAACGTGCCCCAGATCATCTATTTGATAGGTCTTGTTTCCGTCCACTTTATAAATCGTATTGGGCTCAGGCTTGTTGAGATCTTTCGATCAAGCGCCCTTGCCACCAGAGCTAACTTCAACCTCTCGGGATCAGCCGAACCAGCGACACCTCACGCTTGAGGCGCTCCAGTTCGGCTTCGGGGATGTGGGCCACTCGGTATCTCCTCAGAACCTTGTCAAGTATCTCATCAGGTATTATTGTAGGCTTCATATAGATACTTTCACCAACCCTCGTCAGAACCAGAGGTGACAATGCCAGGCATCGACCAGCACCAACGCTTGTGCTGGATGAGCTTCACTGAACGCTTCTTGCAGCTACGCAAGCAACACAGCCTGATCCAACACCGTGGGAGTCCATATCACCCAAGTGTGAGGCCCAACCATCGTTTGAGATGCTCAAGAAGGTGGCCGTGGCCTTTAACGTCTCCACCGATTGGCTGGTGGTTGAAAAAAACGAGCGAGAACCGCAGAACGAACTAAAGCTCAAATTTGAAGCAGTGGTGCAAATGGACGAGGACGAACGCCGCTCTGCGCTCGCCCTACTCGATGCGATGATTTTGAAACACCAGACAAAACGTTTTTTGTACCCAGCCCAGAGTCAAAACAACAACCATGAATAGCAAACAGCTCAACGAAGTCAGTAAGTTTCTCAGCTATGTACTGCGACATGAACCGCAGTCCATTGGACTTCAGCTAGACACGGAAGGCTGGGCAGAAATTGACTGTTTAATTTCAGGCGCAGCTAAGGAAGGACGCACTCTAGACCGCGAACTAATCCTGGCCGTTGTGAGCAGCAGCGATAAGAAGCGCTTTGCCATTTCTAACGATGCGCAATACATTCGCGCCGTGCAGGGGCATTCAACTGGTGGTGTAAACCTCCAGCATACTGAGAAAGAGCCGCCCGAGTTCTTATACCACGGAACAGCGACTCGCTTTATAAAGTCAATTCAGCAACACGGATTAATTGCGGGTTCTCGCCATCATGTCCATCTATCACAAGACATCGCCACCGCCGTAGCGGTCGGACAGCGATATGGAAAACCTGTAGTGCTAAAAATTGAAGCCCTGCGGATGTACCAGCAGGGCTTCAAGTTTTTGAAGGCGGAGAATGACGTATGGTTAACGAGTCACGTCCCCATTTTTTTCATACATCAGGAACAGCCTTCGTCTTCGACCCGATCAGTTTTATAGCGAGCAGATTCCTCTTGGGCAGCACTAAACCACTCAGAGAAGCTAGAGTAATAACAGTTATCCAAAGGGCTTGATTTTGGCCTTGAGTAATCATAAATCCGAACAGCTAAACCTTCCCCCTTGCCTCCATCAAAACAAGCGAGAACCACCCAACCATCATTATATGAACCAGACTCATCTTGAATAATTGCAAATGGGACCAGAGCACTCTCTGGAAATTTCAAAAGCATAGAGCCATAGTAAAACAGAGAGAGCCCCATATCTTTAGTTAAAAATCGCCAAGGCGATATATCTACATCCCCTGCCAAAACTACATTTAGATAGTCAATAGGAAATTGAAAACCTTCTGGCAAAATTGGAAGCTCGTACAAGAAAGGCTTTATCATTTCCTGCCTCCTGAAATACGTGGTGGCTCTGTTGAACCGTAAGGATTGGAGGTAGAAAACCCTCCTGACTGCTTGTTTATACGACCAGTTATTGCCTCGCCCCAAGTATCAAAATTCTGCCACCCTCTCGCCTCTTGGATAGCTGGCGTCAGTGGTTCATCAAATCCACGAACGCTAGCATTAACGTCGATCCCCGCTTCTCTGGCAGCAGCAATTCGAGTGTTATCCATACTAGTCAGCTTGCCATCAGGCATTTTCACCACATCAACCGGATCACCTTTCCAGCCATTGGTTTTCATGCTCTGGACTAAATCGTCGTAGGTGTAATTCGTGCCAGAGACCCGATCTGTCTTGTTGAACGAAACAGAATTCTGCGAGAAGCGAATATCATCAGCAGCATAAATTGCTGCATTGCCTGCGCCTTTTGTCCCTCCAAATCCGGTTTTCCCAGTTGCTAACTTCCCACCGATTACCGCCGCTAACGCTCCCCCCAGGGCTACACCAGCTTCACTAGCCGGATTGACACCAAGTGCCTCAACCATCGCCCCCGTAGACGACGATGCCACACCTGCCGTGCCACCGGCTTTGGCATCCAGATTCAGCTGATGAAATGCGCGTAAAATCTCGCCAGCATGCCCTCCTACGTCGGCATAGTAACCAAGTTGCTGCCATTTGAAGACAGCCTCCTCAATTTCGATAGCCTTGGCTTGACACCCCTTCAGATTGTTACCGTCACAAGCCTTTTTGACAGCCGCCTCATTGAGCTCATGAAGAGCAAAATAGCGGCCTGCAATGGCATCACAGTCCGCACCAATGCACTGACTTAGCTCCTTTGCGAAGACCTGCATCTCATGATCACTGAGATGGTTGTACTGAGTGGAGTTCGACGCTACCCAAGCCCCCGTACTCATCTCTTTCGCATCACCACCAGATGCCGCCGCCGCAAGCACTCCAACCAGCTGCGAACTCATCACCAGCAGCCGGTCCTTGTCCGCTTTCGGCATCTCGCCAAACTGACTCGCCAGCTTGTCAACGACTGCTTCGTTCAAACCCGCAGCCAATGCCCCGGTCTTGAAGTTACCTCCCGTGGCCTCCGCAGCCAGACCACCCATGATCGCGTGCAGACCGATCTTGGTTATCCTGTTGATCTCGGTCTTGGGCTGTCCGACATAGGCGTCGCCAATGGCATTGAATCCGACCGCCGCGAAGGTATTGGCCAGGCTGCTACGCAATGCATCGTCAAACTGGCTATCACCGCCCAACGCCCGATCCAGAAGGGTCGAAGTGCCGTTCTGCAGCAATTGATTGGCGCCGAAGCGGGTAGCGCCCTCAAGTGTGTTCAAACCACCGTTGGCAAATACCTTCCCGGCGTTCGGCAATGCACCACCAGCAGCAGTCTCGGTGCCGGTCCAACCGTCATAGAAACCGGAGGTGAGTCCAGCGGTGACACCGGACACCACATATCCACGCATGGCGTCCGAGGACGTCACGTCCTTGAACACCGCCCCCAGGTTGCCGCGATTGTTGATGAGACTGACGGTCGCATTCGTGGCAGCGTTGGCGGCGACTGCCCCTACAACCGCGCCAGCCGTGGTTCCACCTGCCACCATCCCCGCTGCAGCCGGCCCAACGATAGCCGCCATCAGAATCGCAATGACAATCTGCGCCGCCGGCCCCAACCCCGAATTCGCATACTTGAAGCTGGTATGAATCTCCTGCACCTGCCGCCAGTCGACCCCGCCCTGCGCTTCCAGTTGCTGCAGCCACGCAAGCTTCGGATCGGCTCTGGCGCAGGGTCTCGTCGGTCTTCCCCTCGCCTTTCATGCTGAACCAGCCCGCGTCGGACTTGCTCTTCTCGTGGCTCTCCTGATGCAGGTCCTTCACCGCCTCGAAGGTGATATCCCCGCCGCTGTCGAGAGTCAGGTCTCCACCGCTGCCGAGCTTCGCCGCCTGGTAGCGCTGGTCGCTGCCGCTCTCCAGCGTCAGGTCGCCGCCGGTGGTGATCTCGCTGACGATCGAGGTGATCTGGGTGATCTCGTCGCGCTGGGTCTTCTTGCTGCCGAAACTCCCCTTCTTCTTCATGTCGTACAGCGAGTAGTCGCTGTCTTCGGCCGCCAGCAGGGCCAGCTTGCCGCCCGCTACCAGGTAGGCCTCATCCCCCGCGCTGATCCGGCTGGCACTCATCGCCAGGTCATGGCCGGCGCTGATCGCCACATCGCCGCCCGCCTTGAGCGTGGTCGCCACCTGGCTGACATGGTCTTCCTGGGTCTTGAGCTTCTTCGAGACGAACGACGAATGTTCCTCGTCCGCCGCCGACATCAGTGTCACGTCACCCGTGGCCGAGATATCGATGTCGCGCTGCGCATCGATCCGGCTCGCCATCGCCGCAAAATCGCGCCCCGCCACGGCACTGAAATCACGCCCGACGGTGACGCTGCTGCCGTTCTGCCTGATGCTCTGGCTGGTCCGCCCTCCTCCGGCCAGGGTGTTGATGTCCTCGGTCGAGCCCAGCAGCACGTCGCGCCCGGCCTGCAGGCGGGTGTCACGCCCGCTCTGCAGCACGCCGCCCTGGTTGATCAGGTCCTGCCCGGCCTTGATGCTCAGGTCGTTGGCCGCCTCGATCCGCGCGGCGCTGTCGAGGAAGTCGCGACGCCCGTTGTTGAAGGCATCGCCACTGCTGTGGCTGGTGCTGGAGCGCTCGTTGATGACGTTGCCGAGGATGGTGGTCAGGCTCACGTCGCGGCCGGAGATGATCCCGCCGGCCTTGTTGATGATGTTGTTGCCCGCCAGCAGGTCGACGCGGTTTGCCGCTTCGATCAGGCCGCTGTTGATGATGTCGTTGCCGGCCATGGCCGACAGGCTGTTGGCCGCGCGCAGGGTGCCGACGTTGAGCAGGTCCTGCCCGGCCACCAGGTTGACGTCGTTGCCGGCGATCAGCGCGCCATTGGGCGCCAGGCGATTGTTGGCGTTGGCCATGTACAGCACCGGCACCAGCACCTTCTCGCCCTTCACCTCGATCTCTTCGAGCCAGACGATGTCGTGGGTCAGCGCCGCCACCTGCTCCGCCGTGAGGCCGACGCCGACCGCCAGGTTCAGCTGCTGCCTGCTGGCGATGGCGTTGTCCATCAGGTACTTGAACATCTTCTCGTCGCTGTTCAAGCCGGCGAGGAAACGTTGTCCGGTACCCGCCACCACCGCCTGCTGGATCAGGCGCTGCTCGTAGAAACCATCGCCCAGGCGCTTGGCGCTGTCGTCCGGGTTGTAGCCGAGGCCGGCCAGCAGGTAGTCGGAACTCATGAACTGCTTGAGTTCGGTGAGGACCGGGTTGGTTTCGACGAGGTATTTGTGCGGTTGCGAGGAGGCGATGACGTCGGGCAGGCCCTGGACGCGCTCGATGGTCTGGCCGCTGGCCGGGGTCGGCTGCGTGATGGCCGGAGCGTTGACCGCCGTGGCGCGGCTGTCCACCTGCGGGGTGTCGGGACGCTGGGTCGCGGGGACGACGCGGGTGTCCTGCGGGGCGACAGTGACCGCCTGGCCGGGCTGCACGGGAGCCACGGCAACCTGCTGTTCACGTACAACCGGGGTCAGGCCCGGCAAGGCCACATCGGGACGCGCGCCTTGCTGGACAGTGGCCACGCTGGTGCCACGAGGCGCCGTGGACAGACCGGGAACACTCAGGTCAGGGCCGGACGCATCAGCAGGCGTCGTCGACACGACTGTGGTATCGCGCTCGAGCGGGGTCAGACCCGCTGTGCCGGTTCCGGACTGGCCGGCCACCGTGGTGTTGCGACTGCCCGTGGACAAGCCGGGAACGTTCAGGCCCGGCTGATTGCCACCGGCTGACACGCTGACGGCGATCTGCGTATCGCGGTTGCCCAGGTTCAGTCCCGGCCCCTGCCGGCCGGCATTGACCGTCGTGCCCCGGCTGCCCGAGGACAGGCCCGGAACACTCGGTGACGCGCCGCCCGGCGTGGTGATGCCGATCTGCGTATCGCGGCTGCCACCGATACCCGCCACGACGACGGACTGCCCTGACGCGCTGAGCGAACCGGAACCGTCGCCACCCGACGCCTGGCTGCCGACGCTATCCAGACGGGTGATGTCTGTGCCGTCGCTGCGCCCGGACTGCCAGGCGCCATTGTTGACCGAGCTCACCGCGGCGACATCGATGGCAGCGATGCTGGCAGCGATGCCGCTGGCCTGCCGCGCGCCCACCGACACTTGCTGGCTGTTGGCACTCAGCTGGGCCACGCTGTCCAGTTGCAGGACACGGCCGCTGCCGGCCGGCAGCGACTGCTCACGCTGGCTTACGGCAACGCTGGCGCTGTCCAGGGTCCAACTGCGCGGGCCACTGTCGCCCTGGGCGACCTGAGCAGCACTGGCGTCGACCTGGCTGATGCGATACGCGCCGTTTTGCCCGGTGGGCAGGCTGAAGCCAGGCAGGCTCAGCGGGTCGATGCGCCGCTGCGCCAGGTTCGGCGGCAGTTGCGCATTGATGCTGACGGCAGTCGAGTAGGCACTGCCGGCGCCGGTATCAGTGGTTTTCGCGCCCGCCGCGACATACGAGTACCAGGGGCGGATCACGCTGTTGTTGATGTTCTGCGAGGCGTTGACGTTGATGTTGCCACCAGCCTGAATGATCGCGTCCAGGGTGGAGCCGCTGACCACCGTCGTGCTCACCTCGGGCTTTGCAATGATCCAGCGCAGGAAGTTGGCCAGGTCGGCTTCGAACGTCGCCGAGGGGTTGGGATTGTTGCGTTGGTTGAAGATCGCGGCCATCTGCTCCGCACCAACCGTCTCCTTGACGTAGCTGATGGCTTTGCGTGTGGTCTGGATTTCCTGGGCCTGCACGCCCTGGTTGCTGACGGTCGTGGCGGTGACGGAAATATCGCCGGCGGCGGAAATGCTGCTGGCGGAGTTGCTCAGGGTGCCGGCACTGATCAGCAGGTTGGCGCCACTGCCAATGGTTGACTGCGCGGTAGCCTGGCTGATCTTCAGGCGGTCGGTTTCGTTGATCTGCCAGTAGCCATTGATCTGGGTATCATTACGCTGGTCGCAGCCGATGATGGGAATGAGGGTGCACGACAAACGCTCGATGCTGGTATTGACCTTCTCATGCTGGCTGTACTCCAGCACATCCCGCACGTTGTTCAGGGTATTGGCTGCCAGGGTCATCTGCCCGGCGCTTTCGATACTGCCGGAGCGGTTCTCCAGCAGATTGGCCCTTGTCCCATTCGCGTCCGCGCCGACCAGCAGGCTGCCCATGCTGTACACCTGGGCGAAGCGGTTGGTGAAGTTCTGGGTCAGCAACTGCATGTCGGCGCCGCTGTAGATCAGGCCGTTCTCGTTGCGCAGCGTGCCAGCGCTGACCAGCAGCTTGTCCCTGGCGCCGAGGGTGCCAGTGTTGTTCAGCGTGCCCGCGCCGAGGTTCAGGTTGCCCGCCGAAGTCAGGCGCCCGGCATTGCCCAGCACGCCGCTCACCACCAGAGTGGTCTCGGCGCCACCGGCGATGCTGCCAACGGCATCGAGGTTCAGTTGCGCGGCGTTCAGGCCGAGGGTGCCGAGACTGCTGTAGCGGCCACTGCCCTGATACAGGCCACCCAGGGTCAGGTTGGCCGAACCATCGCTGGCGATCAGGCCGGCGTTGGTCCAGTTGCCACCGGTCCCGTCGAGGCTGTCCGAGGCGAGCAACTGACCTTGCGCCGTCTGGTTGAGGGTGCCGATGTACAGGGTCAGGCGCCCGGCCTGAACCACACTGCTGTTGGTCCAGCTGTCCGCGATCAAGGTCAGGCCGCCGCGGGTGATCAAGGTGCCCTGGTTGGCGATGACGTGCGCCGTGGCGATATTGAAGGTACCGGTGCCCGCATGCAGCACCGAACCACCCAGGTTGCTCAGGCGCACACTGTTCAGGGTCAGATCGCTGCTGCTCACCTCCACCTTGCCGAAACGGTTGTCGAAGTGATCGCGCACCTGGAAGTCGCTCTTGCCTGCGCCACCCAGCGCCCGCAGCACACCGCCCTGGTTGTCCACGTCAGCCGCCGACAGCAGCAGGTGGCTGTCGCTCTCGATCACCCCGGAGCGGTTGCGCAGCTCGTCGCTCAGCGCCAGCTCGACGCGGTTGCCAGCGACCTGACCGCCCAGGTTGTCCAGGCCCAGCCCGTCGACCCGCACCAGCCCCTTGGCATACAAGCCGCCCCCGGCATTGATGAAATCGCCGCCGCTGATCCTCGCGTCGCCGTTCTGCGCGGCCACCCGCCCGCCGCTGTTGTCGACCACACCGGCCGCGACCTTCAACTGCTGGCCCTGCAGCACACCGCCCTTGCCCAGCGCATCGCGAGCGTTGTCCAGCGTGCCGGTGACCTTGACGTCGAGCAGGCCGGTGAGGCTGGCCAGCGTGCCACCCTGGTTGCCGAGGCTGCCGGCATGCTCGACCACGAGATCGCCACCCTGGGCGATCAGCGTGCCGTTGCGGTTCCCCAGAGCATCGGTGACCTGCGCCCGCAGAGCGGTGCGCGCCTGCACGTCGCCCTGCTGGTTGTGCAAGCGCCAGGCCTCCAGCCGGACATCGGCGTCCTGGCTGTAGATCAGGCCACCGGCATCGTTGTGCAGCTCGGAGCTGGCGATGACCTTGACCTGGTTACTGGCGGCGATGGTGCCGCCCTGATCGTTGTCGATATTGCCCGCGCGCAGTTCCAGGGTGTTCTGGCTGACGATCTTGCCGTGCTGGTTGGCGACCCGCAGCGCCTTCTTGAGCAGCAGGCCGCCGGCGCTGACCAGGGTGCCGTCAGTGTTGGTCAGAGTGCCGTCCAGATCGAGGACCAGGTTGCTGTTGCCGGCGATCCGCCCCGCGCTGTTGTCGAGATCGACGCCCTTGATGCTCAGCAGCCCCTTGGCATCGATGTTGCCCGCCTGGTTGCCCAGGCTGGCAACCACCAGTTGCAGGTCCGCACCGCTCGACAGCGTGCCGCCCGTATTGGCCAGGCTGTCCGCGACGACATCCATGCGCCCCTTGCTGACCAGCGCACCGTCGCCGCCATTGCGCAGCTCACCGCTCAGTGCCACGTCCAGCGCGCCATCGCGGCTGGACAGGGTGCCGACATCACTGTTGTCGAGGCTCACGCCAGTCAACGTGAGGCCCTGCCAGCCGGACAGCAGGCCACGGTGGTTGGTGACGCTGTCGACATCGAGGGTCAGCAGTTGCGTACTGATCACCTTGCCGCCGCTGTTGTCCAGGCTACTGGCGTTGAGCGTCAGGTTGCCCCGCCCGGAGACTTCACCGCCGGCGTTGCTGAACACACCCACGCGGTCGAGCAGCAGGGAGCCCTTGGCGAGGATCAGGCCACCGTTGCTGGTCAGGCCCTTGCCGCGCAGGTCGAGGGTGACGTCCTGGTCGCCGACGATGCGCCCGCCGTCGAGCCGCAGTTCGCCGAGCCGCAGTTCATCGAGGTTCAGTACGAGTGCGCCACGGGCGGACACTTCGCCACCGCTGCCGTCGAGGCTGCTCGCATCGAGGGTCAGCGCGCCCTGGCTGTTGATCAGGCCGGAAGCGCTGTTGTTCAGGGCAGCGGTCACCAGGGTCGCGGCGCTCGCGCCGAGCAGGCTGCCGCCCTGGTTGTAGAGGTCGCCGCTGGTCAGGGTGAGGGCGCCAGCCGCGCTGACCAGGCCCTCTAGACGGTTGTCGAGCAAGCCATGGCTGGTCAGGATCAGGTCGCCGCGGCTGTTGAGCGTGCCTTGGCTGTTGTTCACCGAGCCGGCCTCGACGCCAAGGCTGGCGGCGCCCACCAGGCCCTTGATGTTGCTCAGGGCCTGGCTGATCACCAGGCTCAGCGCCTGGCTGCTGAGTACGCGGCCTTGGTTGTTGTCCAGGCTGTCCGCGTTGAGCGTGAAAGCCTTGGCACTGGAGATCTCGCCGCCATGGTTGCTGACCTTGCCGAGGTTGATCAGCGACAAGGAACCCGCGGTGTTGAGCAGGCCGCCCTGGTTGTCCAGTTTGCCGCCCTTGAGGTCGAGGCTCAGGCTGATGTTGCTGGTCAGCTTGCCGCCCTGCTGCGCCAGGCCCGTGGCACTGGCGGTAAGGGCCTTGAGGCTGCCGATGCTGCCGCCGTTGTTCAGTTGGCCGGCGCTGAGGTTCAGGGTCTCGGCGCTGTTGAGGCGGCCGCCGGCATTGCCCAGCAGGCCGGTGACCACGGTGACCGCGCCCTTGGCGCTGATGTTGCCCAGGGTATTGTCGAGGCTGCTGCTGCGCAGGCTCAGGTCAGCGTCGCCGAGCAGTTCGCCCTTGGCATTGTTCAGGGCGCCTTTGAGGGTGACGCTCAGATTGCCGGCGCTGCTCAGGCTGCCGTCACTGTTGTCGAGGTCGCGTGCTTCCACCTGCAGGGTGGATTCGCTGCTCAGCGAGCCCCCGACATTGTGCAGATCGCCGCTGAGCGTCAGCTCCAGCGGCCTTTGCGCGACGATGCTGCCGCCGGTGTTGTCGAGTCCGGTGCCGCTCAGGCTGATGCTCTGCCCGCGCAACTGGCCGCGGGACTGGTTGATGACGCTCTGCAGCTTCAGGCCGAGGTTGCCGCCAGCAAAGACTACGCCGTCATCGCTGTTGTCCAGGTGCGTGCCAACGATGGTCACATCGCTGTTGCTGGTGAGCTCGCCGCCCTGGTTCTCGATGCTTCCGACTTCCAGTTTCAGCGCTTTTGTGGCACCCAGCAGACCGCTGCGGTTGTTCAGATAGGTGGCCTCGACGCCCACGCTGTCGAGGCCGATCACCTGGCCGTCGTGGTTGTCGAGGGTTCCGACGTCCAGCCCGACAGCGGCCTTGCCGGCAATCTCGCCGTTGTGGTTATCCAGGCTGGCGCTGTTCAGCGTGAGCAGCTCGTCACCGATCAGGGTGCCGTACTGGTTGAACAGCGACTCGCTGGCGGTCAGGTCAAGCACGCCATGGCTGCTGATCATGCCGCCGCCGTTGTTCAGGCGCAGGCTTTGCGCGTCCACGCCGGCGGCGCTGACACGCCCCTTCGCATTGCCGAACAGATCGCTGATGCGCAGGGTCAGGCCGCCGTTGCTGACCAGCTTGCCATTGCCGTTATCGAGGTTGCGCGCCGTCAGGGTGAAGGCGTTCTGGCTGGAGATTTCGCCGTTCTGGTTGCTCACGTCGCGCAGGTTTTTCAGGACCAGGTTCGAGGCGTTGAGCAGACCGGCGTTGTACAGGTCGCCCTTGTTGAGGTCGAGGCTCAGCTGGCTGTTGCTGAACAGTTCGCCGCTCTGCTGGATCAGACCGCCCAGGCTCGCCGTGAGCAGGCCGGTGCTGGCGATGCGACCGCCGTTGCTGACCTGTCCGGCGGTGAGGTTCAGGGTGGAACTGCTGATCAGGCGACCGCCGAGGTCGTTGCTGAAGCCGCCGGTGACGAGGGTCGCGGCGCCCTGGCTCTTGATCAGGCCCGCCTCGCTGTTGTTCAGGCTGGCGCTGATGAGGTCGAGGATCTGCGCGGTTTCGATGACGCCGTCCTGGTTGAGCAGGTCAGCGACATTGGTCTTCAACAACGCGGCGCTGGAGATGCTGCCGCCGCGGTTGTCCAGACGCTGCCCGTCGAGGGTCAGGGTGCCCTCGCTGGTCAGGACACCCGCCCCGTTGCCGATACTGCCGTCAAGCAGCGGGTCCGCCTGGGCGCTGAGGCGCACCAGCAACGAATGCTGCGCGGCGATACTGCCCCCGGCGTTGTCCAGGCGCGCACCGGTCAGGCTGACGTCCTGGGCGAACAGCAGGCCCTTGGCCTGGTTGATCACCCGTGCACTGGCCACTTCCAGCGTGGTGCCGGCCAGGACCTTGCCGCCACTGTTGCTCAGCGACCCGCCAGCGACCGTGACGTTCTCCTGGCTGGACAGGGTGCCGCCCTGGTTGTTGATCGACTGCACCACGAGTTTCAGCGTTTCTTTGCTGCCTACCAGTGCGTTGGCACCGTTGTTCAGCAGGTCGCCGGTCAGGCTCAGCCCACCCTGGGCCACCAGCTCGCCATCCTGTTGTTCGAGCACGCCGACGCTGGCGACCAGGTCGCGCTGGCTGGCGATGCGGCCCTGGTTGTTGTTGGCGCTGTCGGCCCCGAGCGTCAGTTTGCCGCTGGCGCTGATCAGACCGTTCTGGTTCTGCAGTTCGCTCGCGCCGAGGTCCAGCGCCTTGACGCCGCTGAGCACGCCAGCCCTATTGTCCAGCCGGGCCAGGCGCAGGAGCATGTCCTGGTTGGCACGGACCACCCCTTCGCGGTTGTCCAGCGAGGTGCCACGCAGGGTCAGGGCGCTCTGCCCGGACAAGCGACCGTCACGGTTATCGAAGGTGGCAATGACCAGCTCCATGACGCCCTTGGCCAGCACCGTCCCGCCGTTCTGGTTGTCCAGCAGGCCGGTGACCGTCACGTCCAGACGTCCATCGCTGACCAGGCTGCCCTTGTAGCTGTTGTCGAGGCTGCCGGCCTTGACCAGCAAGGTGCTGCCGGCGCCGAGGGTGCCGTTGCGGTTGCCCAGTGCGCGGGTCACCCTGAGGTCGAGGGACACATCGCCCATCACCTGGCCATTGCCGTTGGTCAGGCTGTCTGCGCGAACCACACTGGTGCCGGCGGCAGACACTTCACCGCTGGCGTTGTTCAGGGCCTCGCTGACCGTCAGGTCGAGGTCGGCGGTGCTGCCGAACAGGCCATCGCCGTTGTCCAGGCTGCCCGCTTTGGCGGTCAGGCCGGCAGCGGAAATCTGCCCACCGACGTTGAGCAGCGCCTTGTCGATGATCAGTTCGAGGGCGCCGTCGCTGAGCAGGTCGCCGCCGCTGTTGTCCAGGCTCAGGGCGCCCAGGGTGAAGCCTTGTTCGCTGGAGATCTCGCCGCCCTGGTTGAGCACCTTGTCCAGATTGCGCAACTGCAGCGGTCCCGGTGCGTTGATCAGGCCGCCGCGGTTGTCGAGCAGGCCTTTACGCATATCCAGGGTCAGGGCGCTGTTGCTGAACAGTTGGCCGCCATTGCGCTGGTCGAGACCGCTGAGGCTGGCGTTCAGTGCCTTGCCGCTGGCGATGACACCGCCACGGTTGTCTACCGCGTCCGCCGTCAGGTCGAGGCGATCGACACTGGTCAGGCGGCCTTTAACCAGGTTGCTGAAGGCGCCGGTGGTAACGCTGACGGCCCCGTCCGCGGCGATCCGTCCGCCGCTGTTGTCGAGACTGCCACTGGTGAGGGTCAGGACGCCGCTGCCGAGCAGGTTGCCGCCCAGGTTGCTGATGCCCTGCCCCGCCTTCAGTTCCAGCTTGCCGCTGCTGCTGATGCGGCCGCTGTCGTTGAGCAGGCTGGCCAGGTCGAGGCCGAGGCTACCATCGCTGCGCAGCACGCCCTGGCCGTTGTTCAACTGGCCGCTGACACCGCTGCCCGCGCGCAGGATCAATGACAGGCCAGTCTTGCCGTACAGGCTGCCCTGGGCGCTGTTGTCCACCTGCCCGGCGGTGATGGTGACGGACCGCTGCCCGGAAAGCATGCCCTTGTTCTGGTTGTCCAGGCGCGCCAGGGTCAGCGTCAACAGGTCGTTGGCGACCAGGCGTCCGCCCGCGCTGTTGTCCAGGCGGGTACCGGTGACGGTGAGATTGGACACCCCGGCGATCTGGCCGGCGCGGTTGTCCACCTCGGCCACCTCGAGGGTTATGGCCTCGCCAGCGTTGAGCACGCCGATCCGGTTGTCGAAAGTCGTGCCTTCGACCCGCAACTGCTTCGTGGCGATCAGATTGCCGCCGCGGTTGTCGAGCTTGGAAACGGTCAAGGTGAGATCGTTCTTGCCGATGACCTGGCCCGCGAGCTGATTGTCCAGGCTGGCGGCCTGCACTTTCAGATCGCCCACCGCACCGAGCAGACCGCCCCGGTTGAGCAGCTGTGCAGTGGTGGTGATGCCCAGCGTGCCATCGCTGATGACAGTGCCGGCCGTGTTGTCGAGGCTGCCTGCGCTCAGGCTCAGCACTTCACCGGCGAGCAGACGACCGCCGACGTTGCTGCTGGCGCCGGTCTGCACCAGGGTCAGCGTGGCGTCGCCCTGGATCAGGCCTGCATCGTTGTTCAGCGCACCGCTGGTGGCCGAGGTCGTGCGGCCGAACAGGCTGCCCTGCTGGTTGTCCAGCGTGCCATCGACGCGCAAAACCAGGCTGTCGCGGGCGTCGAAGGTGCCTTTGAGGTTGCCCAGGCTGCCCGCGTTGATATCCAGCGCCGCGGCCTTGATCAACCCCTTGGTGTTATCCAGGGCGCGGGTGATGCGCAGGGTCAGGGTTTGTGCGCTGAGCAGCTTGCCGCCGTTTTCCAGGCGCTCGGCGGCCAGCTCGAAGGCCAGGTTGCTGGAAATTTCGCCGCCCAGGTTGGCCACGCTGCGGAGGTTGTTGAAGCGCAACTGGCCGGGGGTGTTGATCACCCCGCCCAGGTTGTCGAGGTGGCCGTTTTTCAGGTCAAGGGTGACAGCACCCAGGCTGTAGAGGTTGCCCTTGGCGCTGTTGTCGAGGCGCCCGGCGGTCACCTCCAGCAGTTGCCCAGCGTCGATCAGGCCGGCCTGGTTGAGCAGTTGCGCGCTGATCAGCGCGGTCAGGCGGATGTCGGCGCTCAGCTTGCCGCCGCGGTTGTCCAGGCTGTCAGCGGCCAGGTCGAAGCCCTGCTTGGCGTACAGGATGCCCTTGCGGTTATCCAGTACATCATGGCTGGTGACGTCAAGAGCACCATCGCTTTGGACCAGGCCCTGCTGGTTGTCCAGCGAACCGGTGTCTATCAGCAGGCTGTCGGCGAGCACCTTGCCGCCGACGTTGTCCAGCGCCGCGTCGACCCGCAACTCCACCCTGCCGGCACTGCTCAGGCTGCCGGCCTGGTTGCCCAGGCTACCCGCGCGGACATCCAGGCGAGCGGCGGATACCAGGCCTCTGGCGTTTTCCAGGGCACGGGCGATACGCAGGGTCAGGCCCTGTTCGCTGAGCAGCTTGCCGCCCGCGTTGTCGAGGGAGGTGGCCGCCAGGACGAAGCCCAGGTTGCTGGAAATCTCCGCGCCGTGGTTGACCACGGTCCCGAGATTTTTCAGGAGCAACTGACCGGGGGCATTGATTCGGCCCCCCTGGTTGTTCAGGGCGCCGCCCTTGAGATCGAGGGTCACGCTGGACTGGCTGTAGAGCTGGCCGTCGTCGTGCTGGTCGAGACCGGTCATGCTGGCGTCCAGATGACCCGTGCTGGTGATGCGTCCGCCGTCGCCGTTGTCCACCTGTCCGGCGCGCAGGAGCAGATCGCCGCTGGCATCGAGTACACCCTTGTGGTTCAGCAACAGGCCATCCAGGCGCAGGTCGAGTGCGCCGGCGCTGTTCAGGCGGCCCTGGCTGTTGTCGAGGCTGGTCGCGTGGAGGACGAGGCTCTGGCCAGCCAGCAACTGGCCCTTGAAGTTGCTCGCCGCAGCCCGCTGGGTGAGGCTCAGCAGCGTATCGCCACGGATCAGGCCGTTGGTGTTGTCCAGCGACTGGCTGGTGATACGGGTGTTGGCACCGAGCAGCTTGCCCTGCAGGTTGAGCAGCGCGGCATCGAGGGTCAGGGTCAGGTCGTCGCGGGCCTCGATCGTGCCTTCGAGGTTGTCCAGGCTGGCGGCGTCAAGGCCCAGGGCCCGGGCGCCGATACGCCCCTTGCCGTTGCGCAGTTCACCGGCGATGTCCAGTCCGATGCTCTGCTGCCCAAGCAGGGTTCCACTGCGGTTGTCGAAGCTCGTCGCGGCCAGTGCGAAGGTCTGCCGGCTGGAGATTTCACCACCCTGGTTGTCCACCGTGCCGAAGTTTTTCAGGAGCAACTGGCCCGGCGCGTTGATCAGGCCGCCCTGGTTGTTCAGGTGGCCCTTGTTGAGGTCGAGGGTGACACCATCCAGGCCGAACAGCCGGCCATCATCCTGCTGATCGAGGCTGGCGGCCGAGACCTGCAACTGCCCGTCGCTGCGCAGGCGGCCACCGTTGCTGTTGTCGATGTCGCCGGCGCTCAGGGTCAGGGTGCCGGCACTGCTGAACAGGCCGGTACGGTTGAGCAATTCCCCGCTGAGCGTGGCGAGCAGCCAGTTCCCGGCGCTCAGTTGGCCGCCGCTGTTGTCCAGGCTGGCAGCATCGAGGTCCAGGCCCTGTCCGGCGAACAGCGTACCGCGGCGGTTATCCAGGCTGCCGGAAGCGCTCAGGTCGAGCAGCGCATCGACCTGCACCAGGCCCTGCTGGTTGTCCAGCGTACCCGAGGTGATCACGGCATCCCTGGCCAACAGCTTGCCAAGGCGGTTGTCCAGCAGGCCGGCGACACCGAGGGTCAGGGTGCCACCGGTGCTGAAGCTGCCGGACGGGTTGAGCAGGCTGCCGGCCTCGATATCGAGGGTCGGCGCGGCGATCAGGCCCTGGCTGTTGTCCAGCAGGCGGGCGATACGCAAGGTCAGCGCCTGCTCGCTGAGCAGCTTGCCGCTGCCGTTGTCCAGCGAGCCGGCCGCCAGCAGGAAGCCGAGGCTGCTGGAGATCTCGCCGCCGCGGTTGTCGACGGAGCCGAGTTTGTTCAGGACCAGTTGGCCGGGGACATTGACCCGCCCACCCTGGTTGTTCAGATGGCCCTGGTTGAGGTCGAGGGTCAGCCGGGTCTGCCCGAGCAACTGGCCGTCATCGTGCTGATCGAGGCCGCGGAAGCTGGCGATCAGTTCCTGACCGCTGCTGATGCGACCGCCGTCGCTGTTGTCCACCTGCCCCGCGCGCAGATCGACGACCTGTTCGCCACGCAGGATGCCCTTGGCATTGTTCAGCGTACCCCCCAGCACCAGGGCCAGGCGCTCGCTGGCGAACAGCGTGCCTTGCCTGTTGTCCAGGCTGGCGGCGTTGACCGACAGGCGCTTGCCGGCCGTCAACGTGCCATTGCCGTTGCGGGTTTCGCCGCTGCTGGTCAGGGTCAGGCTGCGGTCGCCCTGGATACGGCCGTTGCCGTTGTCCAGGGTACCGGCGTCGATCACCCCGTCGGCGACCAGCAGTTCACCGCTGCCATTGTCGAGGGTGCCCTTGACGACCAGCGTCAGGTCATCGCGCACGTTGACCTTGCCCTGGGTGTTGACGAACGTACCGGCACCACCATCCAGGCGCGCCGCCGAGATCTGGCCGGCGCCGTTGTCCAGCGCCTGGGCAATGCGCAGGGTGAGCAATTGCTGGCCGAGCAGCTTGCCGCTCCGGTTGTCCAGAGAGGTGGCCGCGAGGGCGAAAGCCTGGCTGCTGGAGATTTCACCACCGCGGTTGTCGACGCTGTTCAGGTTGCGCAGCAGCAATTGCCCCGGAGCGTTGATCAGGCCGCCCTGGTTGTCCAGGTGACCGTGGTTCAGGTCGAGGATGACCCCGGCGAGGCTGTAGAGCCGGCCGTCGTCGTGCTGGTCGAGGCTGGCGACCGAGACATCCAGTTGCTGCGCGCTGGTGATCCGCCCACCCGTGCTGTTGTCGGTGGCACCGGCGACCAGGGTCAGGTCGCCGGCACTGCTCAGCAGGCCGGCCTGGTTGAGCAACTGCCCGGAGACTCGTGCGCCGAGACGGCCGTCGCTGGACGACTTGCCACCGCTGTTATCGAGGCTGGCGCTGGCCAGATCGAGGGACTGGCCGCTGAACAGGGTGCCCTGGCGATTGTCCAGCGCGCCACGGCTGGTCAGGTTCAGGCTGGTATCGCCTTGCACCAGGCCGCTGCGGTTGTCCAGGCTGCCCACCTCGACCACTGCCGTGTTGGCGAGAAGCTTGCCGTCGCGGTTGTCCAGCGCCGCGTCAGTGCGGGCCAGCAGCGCACCGCTGCTGCTCAGCCGGCCCGCGCGGTTGTCCAGGCTGCCGGCCTGGATGTCCAGGTCCGGCGCGGAAATCAGACCCTTGCCATTGTCCAGCAGTTGCGCGATGCGCAGGGTCAGGCCCTGCCTGCTGAGCAACTGACCGTCGTTGTTGGCCAGCGCCGAGGCGACCAGGCTGAAGGCCAGGTTACTGGAGATCTCGCCCTTGTAGTTGTCCACCGTGGCAAGGTTGCTGAACAGGATCTGTCCTGCGGCATTGAGGCGACCGCCCCGGTTGCTCAGATGACCGTGATTCAGATCGAGACTCAGGCCACCCTCGCTGAGCAACTGGCCGTCGTCGTTCAGGTCGAGAGCGCTGGCACTGGCGGTCAGTTGCCCGGCGCTGCTGATCCTTCCGCCAGCACTGTTGTCCAGATGACCGACGCGCAGCATGAGGCTGCCGTCGCTGCGCAGGGTGCCCTTGGCGTTGTTCAGGGTGGCGCGACCGATCAGGTCGAGGTGCCGGCGGGCGAAGAGGTCGCCGTTGCGGTTGTCGACACTGGCAGCGCTCAGGCGCAGGGTGCCCTTGCTGCTGATGCGGCCCTGCTGGTTGAACAGGTCGCCGAGGTCCAGGCCAAGATCGCCGGCCGCCGCGACAGTACCGCCCTGGTTGAGCAACAGCCCGGTCACCGTCGCATTCGACACCCCGTTGCTGGTCCAGCTTCCCGCCGTGTTGTCGAGGCTCGTGGCGGTCAGGGAGAAGCGCTCGCCGGCGTTCAGGTTGCCGCCGCCATTGAGCAAGGCACCGGTGCTGACCAGGGCCACGCTGCTGTCGCCCTGGATAAGTCCGGCGCGGTTGTCGAGCGTGGCGGCGCCCAGGCCCAGGTCACGGCCCAGCACCTTGCCGCTGCCGTTGTCGAGCAGACCGTCGACGCTCAGGCCCAGGGCATAGCCGACCGTCAGCGTGCCGCCACGGTTGACCAGACTGCCCAGACGCCCCTCAAGGCCCGCCGCCGAAACCAGTCCGGCGCTGTTGTCGAGGGCATGGGCGATGCGCAGGATCAGTCCCTGGTCGCCGAGCAATTTGCCGCCACGGTTGTCGAGGGTCGCGGCAGTGAAGTCGAAGGTGCGTCTGCCGGAGATTTCCCCGCCGCGGTTGTCGACCGTGGCCAGTTGCTTGAGCAGCAGTTGGCCCGGGGCATTGATCAGGCCACCCTGGTTGCTCAGGTGACCGTCGTTCAGGTCCAGGGTCAGGTCGTTCTGACTGTACAGCTGGCCACCACCGCTCTGCTCCAGCCTGGAGACGCTGGCCCGCACATCGCGTCCATGGAGCCGCCCGGCATTGCCATTGTCCAGTTGCCCGGCACGCAGCGTCAGGGTCGCGCCGGCGACGAGCTGGCCGTTGTGATTGATCAGGTCGGCGCTGTCCAATTGCAGGTTGCCACCGGCGCTGAACAGGCCGCTCTGGTTGAGCAGGTTGCCGGCGATGGTCGCGGTGAAGTCGGTGTTGCCGGTCAGCTGGCCGAAGCGGTTGTCGACGCTGGCGGCGTTGAGGTACAGGGCCTGGCCGCTGGCCAGGATGCCGCTACGGTTGTCCAGCGCGCCGGCGAGCCTCACCCCCAGCGTGCCCTCGCCTTTCAGCGTGCCGCCACGGTTGTCCAGGCTGTCGCCGTTCAGGTCGAAACCGAGGCGACTGGAGATCTCGCCGCTCTGGTTGTCGACACTGGCGAGATTGCGCAACTGCAACTGTCCAGGCGCGGTGAGCAGGCCGGCCTGGTTGTTCCAGTGACCACGATTGAGGTCCAGGCTGAGCCCGGCATGGCCATGCAGACGCCCGGCGCTGTTGTCGAGGCTGCCCACGGCCAGGTCGATGGCACCCCACGCGGTGAGGTTGCCATCGTGGTTGTCCAGTACCCCGGTGACCCGCGCCGTCAGGCCGGCTTCGCTGGAGAGCATGCCCTGGCGGCCGTTCAACAGGCTCGCGGCGTCGATACCCAGGCCCTGGGCGGAGATCAGGCCAGCACTGTTGCTCAACTGGCGGACGATGCTCAGGGTCAAGGCCTGGTCGCTGAGCAGCTTGCCGGCGTCGTTGTCCAGGCTGCTGGCGGCGACGGTGAAGCCGCGCTTGCTGGAGATCTCGCCCTGGCGATTGTCGACCGCGGCGAGGTTGTTCAGGGTCAGTTGGCCGCTGGCGTTGATCACCCCGGTCCGGTTGTCCAGCTGGCCGTGGCGCAGGTCGAGGGTCAGCGCGGCATCGCTGCGCAGGCGACCGTTGTCGTGCTGGTCGAGGCTGGCGACGCTGGCGCTCAGGCCCTGCTTGCCGGTGATCTGGCCGCTGCCGCTGTTGTTCAACGCACCGCTGGCGTAGAGATCGAGGAACTGTCCGGCCGCGACCAGACCGGCGACGTTGTCCAGCGTCGCCACCCGCAGGGTGACCTGTCCCATGGCGGACAATTCGCCGTTGCGGTTGATCAGGCTGCCGGTACTGACGCCAAGGGCGGCGCCGCTGCCGAGCAGGCCGCCCTGGCTGTTGAGCAGGGTCTGGCCGCTGATTGCGAGGTTGCTGCTGGCCAGGAGGCGTCCGCGGTTCTGGTTGTCCAGCTGGCTGGCATTCACCTGGGCATTGCGTCCGGCGCTCAGGGTTCCGCCCTGGTTGGCCAGGTCGCTGGTGTCGATAGCGACATCGCGACTGGCGACCAGTGTGCGCCCGGTGTTGTCGATGGCCACGGCGTCGATGCGCAGATCGCCCTGGCTGTTGCGGCTGTTGTCGCCATTCACGCCGGCTTCGATGACGCCCAGGTTGCTCACCCGCCCGGCGCTGTCCAGGGCAATACGGCTCCCGGCGGCGAGGCTCTGTCGGTTGGTCAGGTCGCCCCGGGTAGTGACGGCCAGGTCCTTGCCCGCATACAACATGCCCTGGGCATCGAGGCTCTGCGCCTTGAGCGTCGCCGAACCGCCGGCGAAGACCTGCCCCAGGCTCAGCTTGCCGCTGGCATCGAGCTGGATGTCGCCGCCGGCGATCAGGTTGCCGGCCAGCTTCACCCCTACCCCGGCTTCGGTGCCGACCAGACGGATGGTGTTGACGTACATGCCGCCCAGCGCCGAGGAATCGATGGCCAGCGCCGGTGCCTGGCTGCCATCGGCGGCGCGGGCGGTGGCGCTCAGCGAACGCGCGTCGACATCGTTGCGCCCGGCGACGATCTCCAGCTTGTTGGCCTGCACCTGCGCATTGATCTGGGTGGCGCGGGTGATAATCTCGAACTGGTCGACGTTGCCGGCATTGAGGCCGGCGCCCTGGATGGCGACGTTGCCCTGGTCCACCTGGTAGCGGGTCAACTGGCCGTTCTCGATGACCGGCTTGCCGGTGCTCAGGGTGGCGCGCGGGGTGTTGATGAAGCCGCAGCCGTCGCAACTGATGCCATGGGGGTTGGCGACGATGACATGGGCCGACTTGCCCGCCACCTCGGTGTAGCCGCGCAGTTGGCTGGGGCTGCCGCCGTTGACTTCGTTGAGGATGATATCGGCGGCGCGCCCGCTGAAATTCGGGTTGCCGACGATGATCCCGCCCAGTTGGGTATTCTGCGTGCGGTCTGTGGCGTTGTTGAGGATCAGGCCCTGGGCATCGACGTTGTAGTCCTTGAACTGGTTGTGCGACAGGCCGTTGGCATTGGGCGCGGCGATATTGACGATCGGCACGCCATTGCCAGCCTGGGCCAGGCCCGTGCCCGCCGCACTGACCGCAATACCGTCGGCCTGCGCCCACAGCGGTTGCCAGAACATGACATTGGCCAGGAGGAACGCCAGCGCACGCTTGGGAATGCCGCAGAACGACTCGCGCGGTTGCACGGTCGAGGAAGGCAGGCGGGCCAGGAAAGCGAGTTGACGGACGTCCATGTCGTGGTCTCGGCTAAGCGGTGGCGGGGCTTACAACAGCAGCTCCACACGGAAATAGAGGGGCGACTCACGCTCGGCGATCACGTCCGGGCGCTCCAGGGAACGGGCAAAGGTCACGCTGGCCGTCAGGTGCTGGCCGCGGGCGAAGAGTTCGACTGCATTGCCGGACACACGGCCATGCTGCTCGTCGTTGTAGCGGTCGCCACGGATCACGCCCTGGTCGTAGCCGACGGCGACGCCGTATTCGGCGAGGAGCGGACGCAGCCATTCGGCATTCACCGGCCGGCTCCAGCGCAGGTCGTTGCGCCAGTAGCCGCCGCTGTCGCCGGTCAGCGACTGGTCCTTGTAGCCGCGCACCGACGACAGACCACCGAGGCTCATGCGCTGTGGGCTGTACAGCGGGTCTTCGCTGCGCTGGGCGGTGAGCAGGCTGCTGAAACTGAGGTTCTCGCCCCACAGGCTGAACGGCTGCAGGTAGCTCAGGGTCAGGGTGTACTTGCGGTAGCGCGCATCGGGATCGGCATGGTTGGCAGTGCGCCCGGACTGGGCATCGAAGGCACCGATACCCTGTTGCATGCCCAGGTCGAGGTTGACGAAGGCGTTGCCGATACGGCGCCCGTGGTTGATGCCGAACTGCGCTTCGCTGAGTCGGTTGCTGCTGTTTTCCAGGCGGCTTTCTTCGATGTAGTTGTTCGAGCGCAGGTAGGCCAGGCCGCTATTGAGGGCGGTTTTCGACAGGCTGTCGCGGTGGATTACCCGTTCGGCGCGCAACTGGTGGTTCTGCGTGTCGCCGGTCTGCTTGAAGCTGAAGTTGTTGGCCTCGGCGCGGGAGCGATACTCACCCTGGCTGTACGAGTAGCTGAAGTTCCACCAGCCCCAGGGCAGGTTGTAGAAGAGCATTTGGTTGTTGGAGGTGCGCTGGTGATCGCTGAGCGCATCGTGGCCGCCACGCAGTATCAGTTGATCGACCAGGCCCAGCGGGCTGTCCCACTCAAGGCCATAGCCCCACTGCTGTTCACCGGTGGCACGCTGGCCGTCGTTGTTGCGCGACAGGCTGGCGCGCCAGGGCTTCTTCGGCGTGTTGGCCACCTGCACGGTGCTGCCACCCACGGTTGAGCCGGGCACCAGCTCCATCTTCGCCTGGTTGGAGGACAGGCGATTGAGCTGGTCGACCATCTGTTCGATTTCGCGCAGGTTGAGCAATTCGCCGGTGCTGCCGGGAAAGGTCATGGCCAGTTCGCGTGGCGACAAACCGCTCTCGTCGCTGCTCTTCAGGCCTTCCAGACGCCCTTCCACCACCTGGATCTCCAGGTGCCTGCTGGACAGATCCTGCTGCGGCAGGTAGGCCCGGCTGGTGACCAGCCCCAGAGCCAGGTAGTGATCGGTGATGGCCTTGAGCACGGCATTGAGTTCGGCGACGCCGAGGCACTGGCCCAGCCAGGGTTTGACCAGGCGTTCGCGCTCGGCCCGGGACAGCTGGTCGGCGCCCTTGATCTCGATCGTGTCGATGACAAAGCAGCGGGTGTCCGGGGCGGTTTCGGGCGCGCTGGGGGGCACCGCCTTGCCGGGCAGTTCGCGCAGTTCGTCGAGACGGCGCTGCTGCTCCTGCAGCAGACGGTCCTGGCGATCGCGGATCAGGTCCTGTTCGCCGGGGGTGGCCGCTACGGCAGGTATGGCGGCGCCCAGGCCGAAGGCCAGCAGGCACCACCTCCTCGCAAGGTGGTGGAGGTGCATGACAAAGCGTCCATTCAGTATCACTATGCCATCAGTGGCGACGCGATATTAGAGAGGTGCAAAAATGGCGTCAAGCGGGTGACATCTATCCATTCGCGGGAGCGCAGCGAATACCCCACACATTGACTCAACCATTCGTCTGACCCAAGCTTGGCCCTTTTCCGAACGCCCTTTACCGGATTACGCATGCCCAGACCGCGTGTCTACCTGTTCGCCGGCCTTGCCCTGCTGTTGTCGCTCGGGCTGGGCGTTTACCTGCTGCGCGACGATACCCCCGCGCCCAATCCGGCGCTCAAGCACTCCTATGCCAAGGCCCTGGCCCAGGCCCACAACGGCCTGCCCGGCGCGGCACGGGTGCTGTACCAGCAACTGGCCCGCGACGACCTGTCCGCGATCCGCCGCGCCAGCCTGTATGCCGAATTGCCCAACTACCCCTCGCCGCTGGCGCTGAAACTGGCCAGCAAGGACCTGCGCCACGACGACCCGCTGGTGCGCCGCGCCACTGTCGCGGCGATCGCCGCCATGGTTCCCGCCAGCCAGCGCAGCCTGCTGCTCGGGCCACTGCTGGACGACGAGGACGACAGTGTGCGCTTCGCTGCAGTGGACGCGCTGGTGGGACTGACGCCGGACGAGATCGGCCTGTACTACGGCCCGCTGCAGGAGGTCCTCGACCAGTATCAGCTGGCCCTGCTGGCCAGGGGCGACGAAGTGCGCGACCAGGTCCACCTGGCCCGCCTGTATCTGTACGAACAGGACTTCGCCTCCGCCAGCACCGCGCTGCGGCGCGCCCTGGAGCTGGCCCCGGAAGACCTCGACGCCATCGCCACCCAAGTCCGCCTGCTCGACCGCCAGGGACAGACCGACGCCTCACGTGAGGCACTGGCCAAGGCCCTGCAACGCCATCCCGACTCGGCGGCGCTGCAGTTCGAACTGGGTCAGTGGCTGCTGCGCCACCAGCAGGAGGAATACGCCCTGCTGGCTTTTTCCCGGGCGGTGGAACTGGAGCCGGACAACAACGATTACCGTTACACCCTCGCCCGCACCCTGCACAGCCTCGATCAGCTCGATGCGGCGCAGAAACAGCTGGAAACCGTGCTCGCCCGGCAACCGGCCAATCGCAAGGCGCGGGCGCTGCTGATCGAGTACTGGAAGGAAAGCGGCCAGTTGCAGAACGTGCAGATCCTCCTGGCCCAGCTGGAACAGCAGAATCCCGACGATCCGCTGGTGCAGCAGGGATTGTAGGGGCCTGGATGCACGGTGTGTCAGGCAAATTCGGGACTCAGGCTCTACGACGGCTGCGCCGCCGTTCGCGGCTGAAGCCGCTCCTACGCCGATTGCACCCAACCTCACCAACGCCGCTCCTACGCTGATTGCACCCAACCTCACCAACGCCGCGATACCTGTAGGAGCGGCTTTCAGCCGCGATTGGGCGCGAAGCGGCCATGAAACCTGAGTGCACGGTGTGTCAGGCAAATTCGGGTCCCAGGTTCTACGACGGCTGCGCCGCCGTTCGCGGCTAAAGCCGCTCCTACGCCGATTGCCCCCAACCTCACCAACGCCGCTCCTACGCTGATTGCACCCGGCCTCACCAACGCCGCGATACCTGTAGGAGCGGCTTTCAGCCGCGATTGGGCGCGAAGCGGCCATGAAACCTGAGTGCACGGTGTGTCAGGCAAATTCGGGACCCAGGTTTCACGACGGCTGCGCCGCCGTTCGCGGCTGAAGCCGCTCCTACGCTGATTGCTTTCAAGCAGAATCCTGCCCCGCCCTTTGTCCGTGAAACCATCCGGGAAAACCGGTTGAACCCGAGCTTTCACGCTGTGGTCCAGAGAGAGTGCACCCCGCATGGCAGGGCACTTTCCAAGGAGATCCACCGTGAACGATTCGTCAGCCAACAGCGAACGTGCGCTGATCCTGGCCCCGCCGGCGATCAGCGGACTGACCCTGAGCCTGCTGGACCAGGCCGGTGTCAGTGCGTTGGCCACCACCAGCCTGCAGGAACTGGCCGATGCCCTGGACAGCGGCGCCGGCCTGGCCATCGTTGCCCATACCAGCCTCGACGGCTTCGATCAGTCGCTGTTCAAGCGCTACCTGGGCAACCAGCCACAATGGTCGGACCTGCCGGTCGTCCTGCTCGGCGATGGCCTGCAATCCATCAGCCAAAGCCCGGACCTGTGCCTGGCCCTGGGCAATCTGTTCATCCTGCCCTGTCCCTTCCCCGAGCAGGATCTGCTCGACCTGATCCACGCCTCCCTGCGCGCCCGCCGCCGCCAGTACGTCAGTTGCCAACAGGGCCTGGAGCTGGCCGACCTGCAACGCCAGACCGAGCAGCGCGTACGCCATCTGCGCGAGGAAGAACAGCGCCTGCGCCAGGAGGAAAAGATGGAAGCCATCGGTCAGTTGGCCGGCGGTGTCGCCCACGACTTCAACAACCTGCTCACCGGTATCGGCGGCAGCCTCGAACTGATCCGCCAGCGCCTCGGCCAGCAGCGCGTCGAGGACATTCCCAAACTGGTGGACATGGGCCTGAAGGCCGTGCACCGCGCGGCCGGCATCACCCACAACCTGCTGGCGTTTTCCAGCCGCCAGTCGCTGGACGACCGGCCGGTGCAACTGGCTGCCCTGCTGGAACGCAAGCGCCTGGGTGAACTGCTCGGCCCCACGGTCCATGTACAGGTGCGCATCGACGAATCCCTGTGGCCGGCCAAGGCCGACGCCCGCCAGTTGCAGGAAGCCCTCGACAACCTGCTGAGCAATGCCCGTGATGCATTGCCCGGCGGCGGCGAGGTACGGATCGAGGTGAGCAATCGCCACTTGCCGCGACCCTTGCCCGACGCCCACCCGCTGAGCGGCTCGGATTTCGTGCGCATCAGCGTCAGCGACAACGGTTGCGGCATGTCGCAGAACATCGTCGATCGCGCCTTCGACCCGTTCTTCTCGACCAAGCCCAGCGGTCACGGTACGGGCCTGGGGCTGTCGATGGTCTACGGCTTCAGCCGCCAGTCCCATGGCCATGTCAGCCTGCACAGTCGGGTCGGCCAGGGCACCGAAGTGGAGCTGCTGCTGCCACGCCACTACCCGGAAGACGCGCAAGGCCCGGTGGCCTCCGGCAGCCGACGGCGCGACAGCCACGACAGGCGCATCCTCATCGTCGAATCCAACGCCACGGTGCGCCAGCTGGTGCGCGATACCCTCGGCGATCAGGGCTACCAGTGCCAGGACGTCTCCGACGCCAACCTCGCCCTGACCCTGCTGCGCGCCGAGCGGCCCTATGACCTGCTGATCTGCAGCATCGGCCTGCCGGGCATGAGCGGACGCCAGCTGGCGGAGATCGCGCGCAAGCTGCGCAGCGGCCTGCGCGTGTTGTTCATCACCGGCTACGGTGACAGCGAGTCCGCGCATCTGGGCCGTCTCGACGCAGACATGCAGGTGCTGAACAAGCCGTTCAGCTTCGAACAGTTGCAGGAGCGGGTGGCGCGGATGCTCGCCGGCGAGGGCGCTCCATGAGCCAGGTGCAACGCCCGATCGAGCTGAGCGAACTGGCCCCGGTGACCGCGCTGCGGGTACTGACGGTCAATGTGCACAAGGGTTTCAGCCCACTGAACCGGCGCTATGTGCTGCCGGAACTGCGCGAGGCGGTGCACGCCCATCACGCCGACCTGGTGTTTCTCCAGGAAGTGCTCGGCAGCCACAGCCGGCATGCCACGCGGTTTCCCGCCTGGTCGCCGCTGCCGCAGTACGAGTTTCTCGCCGACAGCCTGTGGCCGATGTTCGCCTATGGGCGCAATGCGGTGTACCCGGACGGCGAGCACGGCAATGCGCTGCTGTCGAAGTTTCCCATCCTCGAACATCGCAACCTCGATGTCAGCGTCCATGGCAGCGAGCAACGCGGCCTGCTCCATTCGCTGCTGGCCCTGCCCGGCGAGCGCCGCCTGCACACGGTCTGCGTGCACCTGGGGCTCGACGAAGGCCAGCGCCGTCAGCAACTGGCGCTGCTCTGCCGCCTGCTCGACAGCCTGCCGGCGGAGGCCCCGGTGGTGATCGCCGGCGATTTCAACGACTGGCGCCAGCGCGCCGACGCGGTACTCGCCGAGTGCGGACTGTTCGAGGTGTTCAGCCAGGCCTATGGTGCCCCGGCGCGCAGCTTTCCGGCGCGCTGGCCGCTGCTGCGCCTGGACCGCATCTACCTGCGCAATGCCCGGGCCCGCGAGCCTCGGGTAATGGCGCGCAAGCCCTGGTCGCACCTGTCCGACCACCTGCCCCTGTGTGTCGAGGTCCTGCTATGAACAGCCAATGGCGTGGGGAAAACCAGGTACAGCTGCTGATCAACGGCGAGGGCTATTACCCGCCGGCGTTCGAGGCCATTCGCCAGGCCCGCGAAGAGGTACTGCTGGAAACCTTCATCATCTACGAGGACAAGGTCGGCCTGGAGCTGCGTCAGGTGCTGATCGACGCCGCCCGCCGCGGGGTGCGCGTGCAGGTGCTGGTGGACGGCTACGGCAGCGCCGAGCTCAGCCGCGACTACCTGCAGGCGCTGTTCGATGCCGGTGTCGAACTGCAGGCCTTCGACCCCAGCCCCATGCGCCTGGGCGTGCGCACCAACCTGTTCCGCCGCCTGCACCGCAAGATCCTGGTGATCGACGGCAGCCTCGGCTTCGTCGGCGGCATCAATTATTCCGCCGACCACCTCGACGACTTCGGCCCGCTGGCCAAGCAGGACTACGCCGTGCAGGTGCGCGGACCGATCGTCGAGGACCTGCGCCAGGCCACCCTGGCCTTGCTCGACCGCCACACCCGGCTCGCCCGGCGCCACCGCCCCTGGTGGCACCGGGCAGCGGTAGCCGACGCGGACAGCGAGCAGGCGACGATGCGCCTGTGCATCCGCGACAACCACCAGCACCCCAGCGATATCGAGCAGCAGTACCTGCGCGCCATCGTCAGTGCCCACGAGCGCATCGTCATCGCCAATGCCTATTTCTTCCCCGGCTATCGCCTCCTGCGCGCACTGCGCAATGCCGCGCGGCGCGGGGTCGAGGTGACCCTGATCCTGCAGGGCATGCCGGACATGCCCTGGGTCCGCCTGTGTTCGCGGCTGCTATACAACTACCTGCTGCGCGACGGGGTGCGCATCCACGAATATTGCGAGCGGCCGCTGCACGGCAAGGTGGCCCTGGTCGACCGCGAATGGAGCACGGTGGGTTCGAGCAACCTCGACCCGCTGAGCCTGTCGCTGAACCTGGAGGCCAACCTGGTGATCCGCGACGCGGCGTTCAACCAGCGCCTGTACGAGCACCTCGACGAGCTGCGCCAGACCCGCTGCAAGCGCGTGACCCTGCAACGTATCCTGCGCGGCTACTGGTGGCGGGCACCGCTGATCTTCCTGACCTTCCACTTCACCCGCTACTTTCCGGCGCTGGTCGGCACCCTGCCGGCACACAAGCCGCGTCTGAAACCGCTGTACCCGATCGACCCGGGCACGCAGGAGCGTCTGTCATGAAACGCTCGCCGTGGCGACGCGCGCGCCAGGCGCTGACCCTGGCGTTCTTCATCCTGGTCCCGGTGCTGCTGTTCATGCTCCTGCGCAACCAGGACTGGGGCGAGGTCTGGCACGCGCTGAGGTCCTACCGCCCCGGCGTGCTGCTCACGGCGCTGGGCCTGGCAGCGTGCAGCTTCGCCCTGTTCAGCAGCTACGACCTGCTCGGCCGGCGCTACAGCGGACACCACCTGCCCGCCAGGCAGGTGCTGCCGCTGGCGTTCGTCTGCTATGCGTTCAATCTCAACCTCAGCGCCTGGGTCGGCGGGGTCGCCCTGCGCTATCGCCTGTATTCGCGACTGGGCCTGGAGACAGCGACCATCACCCGGATCCTCGGCCTGGGCCTGGTGACCAACTGGCTGGGCTACCTGCTGGTGGCCGGCAGCCTGTTCGCCGCGGGCTTTCCGGCGCTGCCGGCGGGCCTGGAAATCGGTGCCACGGGGCTGCGCCTGATCGGCGTCGGCATGCTCGCGGTCGCCAGCGCCTACCTGCTGGCCTGCCGTTTCGCCCGCCGTCGGCACTGGCATGTGCGTGGCCAGACCATCACCCTGCCCGGCTGGCGCCTGGCGGCGCTGCAGGGGCTGATGGGCGCGGGCAACTGGTGCCTGATGGGCCTGGTGGTGTTCACCCTGCTGCCGGACAAGGCCGGGTACCCGACCGTCCTGGCGATCCTGCTGGTCAGCAGCATCGCCGGCGTCATCACCCATATTCCGGCGGGGCTGGGGGTGCTGGAGAGCGTGTTCATCACCCTGCTGCACGGGCAATACAGCCAGGGCACGCTGCTGGCGGCGCTGATCGGCTACCGCGCGGTGTACTTCCTCCTGCCGCTGCTGCTCGCCTGCGTGGTCTACCTGCTGCTGGAGCGCCTGGCCGGGCGTCAGCGCCGGGGCGCTTCGGTGACCTCGGTCGAGGGCCGTTCCGGCTGAAGCATGCTGGTGACCTTGTGCACCAGGCTGTCCAGGCCGAACGGCTTGGTCAGCAGCTCCAGGCCGGGCTCGAGCACGCCGCCGCTGCTGAGGGATTCCTCGGTGAAACCGGTGATGAACAGGATGCGTTGGCCCGGCGAGCGGTGGCGCAAGGTCTTGGCCACGTCGATGCCGCTGATGCCGCCGGGCAGGCCGATGTCCGAGACCACTAGGTCGATGGGGCCGGCGCTGTCGTACAGGGCCAGGCCGCTGTGCGCATCTTCGGCCTCCAGCACTTCCATGCCCTGGTCCTGCAAGGCTTCGCGAATCAGCATGCGCAGGGTCGGCTCGTCGTCGATGAGCAGGATCCGCTCGTTGCGCATCGGCATCGGCAGCGCCGCGGCGGGCACCTGGGGCACAGGCAGGGGCTGCGGCTCGCCGACGAAGCGCGGCAGCAGCAGCTCGACGCAGGTGCCGCTGCCCTCCTCCGAGGTGATGCGCACGCTGCCGCCGGACTGGCGGACGAAACCGTAGACCATCGACAGCCCGAGGCCGGTACCCTGGCCAGCCGGCTTGGTGGTGAAGAACGGATCGAAGACACGCTCCAGGACCCCCGCGGGCATGCCGTGGCCGCTGTCCTGGATACGCAGGCAGCAGTAGTCGCCGGGCGCCAGGTCGACGTTGGAAATCCCCGCGTAATGGCGTTCGTTGCTGGTGCTGATCTTCAGGCTCCCGCGGCGGTTCATGGCATCGCGGGCGTTGGCGCAGAGATTGATCAGGGCGCTTTCCATCTGGCTGGTATCGACCAGCACCCACCAGGGTCGCGGGTCCACCTGCAGCTGCAGGTCGATGCCCGGGCCGATGGCCTGGAGAATCAGCGGCTCGATTTCCCCCAGCAGGTCGTTGAGGTTGGTCGGCCGCGGCGACAGCGGCTGGCGCCGGGCGAAGGCGAGCAGGCGATGGGTCAGTTCGGAAGCGCGGTCGGAGGCCTGGCGGGCGGCCTGCAGGTACTTGCCGAGCTGCTCGGTACGGCCCTGGACGATGCGCCGTTCGAGCATTTCCAGGCTGGCGCTGAGACCGGCCAGCAAGTTGTTGAAGTCATGGGCCATACCGCCGGTCAGCTGGCCGACGGCATCCATTTTCTGGCCGTGACGCAGCAGCGCTTCGGCCTGACGCAGGGCCGCCTCGCGCTCGCGGTCGAGGGTCACGTCGTGCCCCAGCAAGGTGGTGAAGCCGTCCCCGGGCATGGCGCTCAGGGTGAAACGCCGGTAGTGGCCGTCGGCATGGCGCAGACGGCCTTCGCCGGCCGGTTGCGTGCCATCGAGGATGCCGCAGACCACGTCGCGATCGTCCGGATGCAGCACGTTGAGCAACGACTCGCGCTGCAGGTCGTCGTCCCAGCCGAGCAACTGCCGGCAGGCCGGGTTGAAGGTGCGCAGGCGCAGGTCGCCCTGCACCACCAGCATCAGGTCGCTGGACAGCTCCCACAGGCGATTGTGATCGGCGGTACGCTCCTGCACCTGGCGCTCGAAGGAACAGGCCAGCTCGCGCCATTGCCGCTCCGATTCGACATTGCTGGTGGTTTCCAGCAGCGTGTCGAGAAAACCGGCGACCCGGCCGCTCTCGTCCCGCACCGGACTGAAGGAAAAGGTGAAATACACCTGTTCCAGCACGCCGTTGCGGCTGGTGATCAGCGGGAAGTTCTCGAGAAATACCGCCTCGCCCTCCATGACCCGGAACACCAGCGCGCCCAGCTCGCCCCAGACATCGCTCCACACCTCGTGGAACGGGCGCCCCAGAGGGCTGGGCTTGGTCCCGAGAATGGGCACGAAGGCATCGTTGTGCAGGGTCACCATGTCGCTGCCCCAGACCAGGCAGCTGGGAAAACGCGAAGACAGCATCAGGTCGACGGCGATGCGCAACGAACTGGGCCAGCGGTGCAGCGGCCCCAGCGAGGTCCTGCTCCAGTCGAACTGGCGGACCGCTTCACTCATTCCGCCTTGTAGAACGGGCCGCGGGGCCAGATGAATGATGTGCATGCTCGGCTCGCTTCCTTCGACTGCTGTCAGCAGTCGGACTCCTTGCCAATATCTTCGTTCCAGAGTGCCGGACGCTCGCGGATGAAATCGTTCATCAACGCAATGCAGCGTTCGTCCTGCAACACCGTGACCCGCACCCCGCGCTCGCGCAGCAGCGCCTCTTCCCCCATGAAGGTGCGGTTTTCCCCGACCACCACCTCGCCGATCCCGTACAGCAGGATCGCCCCGCTGCACATGGCGCAGGGCGACAGGGTGGTGTAGAGCGTGGCCTCGGCGTAGACCCGGGCATTCTGACGACCGGCATTCTCGAAGGCGTCCATTTCGCCATGCAGCACCACGCTGCCCTGCTGGACCCGACGGTTGTGCCCGCGACCGATGATCCGCCCGCGATGGACGATCACCGAGCCGATGGGAATGCCGCCCTCCTCCAGCCCCAGGCGCGCCTCGTCGATGGCGGCCTGCATGAACTGCTGCGACTGCTGCTGGGCATCGACCATGGGTGAATCTCCTTGAACATGGGAACCATTACAAAACGCTAGCACATAGCCATGGTTCGTGGCGGGCTTTTCCCTGGGGACTATGCTGTACAGTCTGAAAACCTCCCTCATCCCCGCGCAATCCCTCCCCCCGAGGATCACCGCAATGAGCAAGCAAGTTCTGGTGGTGCTGACCAACACGGCGAAATACCCGACCCTCAAACGTCCCACCGGCCTGTGGCTGGGGGAAGCGGTGCACTTCGCCGATGTCCTGCAGCAGGCCGGCTACCACGTGGATTACCTCAGCCCGGCCGGCGGCTACGTGCCCATCGACCCGCACAGCCTGAGCATGGCGCAGGACATCGACTGGCAGTGGTACAACGACAAGGCCTTCATGAACCGCCTGGGCACTACGCTGGCCCCCGGCCAGGTGCGCGCGCGGGATTACCGGGCCATCTACTATGCCGGCGGGCATGGCGTGCTCTGGGATTTCCCCGACAACCCGCAGCTGCAGGACATCGCCCGGCAGATCCATGAAAACGGCGGCGTGGTGTCGTCGGTCTGTCACGGCGCGGTCGGCCTGCTCAATATCAAGCTCAGTGACAACTCGTTGCTGTTGCGGGACCGCGAAGTGACCGGCTTTTCCAATATCGAGGAGCAACTGGCGGAGCTGGACAAGGTCGTGCCCTTTCTGACCGAAACCGAGCTCAGCGCTCGCGGCGGCCTCTATTGCAAGGCCGAGGACCCGTGGCAGCCCTTCGCCATTGCCGACCAGAAGGAAGGCCGCCTGATCACCGGGCAGAACCCGGCGTCCGGCGCCGCGGTGGGCCGCCTGGTGGTGGCGGCGCTGGAGCGCAGGGGCAGCGGCCCGACGGCGTGACGAAACGAACTATCGCACAGCCCCTGTCCTGTGCTCTTACAGGAAGAGGGTATAGCGCTCACTTATGCTGATCGGCTTCGGTCCAGCCCACGTCCAGTGGGCCAGACCCTCCTACAGATAGGTGAAACATGCCCCCTCGTACTCCTCATTCCGGCCATGCGCTGCTCGCCTTGCTCACCACCCTGCTGATCGGCCTGGCGCCCGTCGCCTGCGGCCTGATGGTGATGGCCTGGCAGGTGAACAAGCAGCTCGACGAGTCCACCGACGTGGTCCTGCGCGAAACCCGCAAAGGCATCGACAGCCTGCTCGATGCCCTGCACGGCGCCAGCAACAAGGTGCTCAACCTGGCCGAATTTTCCTGCGAGAAAGCCCTGCCGTACCTGCACAGCGAGGTGGTGGCCAATCCGGAGCTGCGCTCGCTGACGCTGGTCCGCGAGAACCGCGCCTATTGCAGCACGCTGCGGGGCGAGTCCGGCCTGCTGGTCGATCCCGGCGAGTACTTCAACCATCGCCTGCGCCTGGAACCGGGCAACGACAATACCCCGGACTCGGCGATCCTCTACTACCGCCTGCAGGAGTATCCCTTCGGCGTGCTCGCCGTGGCCGACGGCAAGCTGCTGCAGCGCGTGCTGCAAGGTACCCGCCAGCCGGACAGCGTCAGCCTGCAGTTCGGCCCGATGCTGATCGGTGCCAGCGGCGAGGTCATCGACGCCAGCGAGCAGGCGCCGACGCCCTACCGCAGCCAGGTGTCACCGCTGTACGGCTATACCATCCACGTCAGCTACCCGCCGGGGCATGCCGCCGGCCAGCTGTGGGAAAACAGCCTGAGCATCGCGCCGTCCTTGCTGCTGGTGGGGCTGATGACCGCCATGGGCAGCTACTGGGCAATGTACCGACGCCGGCGCACGCTCAGGCACCTGGTCTGAAATGCAAAAAAGCCAGCTTTCGCTGGCTTTTTTATTGGCTACCGGGAACCGATCACTCGGTGCTCAGCACACCGCGACGCACCTGGTCCCGCTCGATCGACTCGAACAGCGCCTTGAAGTTGCCCTCGCCGAAACCATCGTCGCCCTTGCGCTGGATGAATTCGAAGAACACCGGGCCCATCAGGGTTTCCGAGAAGATCTGCAGCAGCAGGCGCTTGTCATCCGGGTTGGACGAACCGTCCAGGAGGATGCCGCGGCTCTGCAGCTCGGCAGTCGGCTCGCCATGAGCAGGCAGGCGGCCTTCGAGCATTTCGTAGTAGGTTTCCGGCGGCGCGGTCATGAAGCGCATGCCGAGCTTCTTCAGGGCGTCCCAGCTCTTGAGCAGGTCGTCGGTGAGGAAGGCCACGTGCTGGATGCCCTCGCCGTTGAACTGCATCAGGAACTCTTCGATCTGCCCGGCACCCTTGGACGACTCCTCGTTCAGCGGAATGCGGATCATGCCGTCCGGAGCGGTCATGGCCTTGGAGGTCAGGCCGGTGTATTCGCCCTTGATGTCGAAGTAGCGGATCTCGCGGAAGTTGAACAGCTTCTCGTAGAAGCCGGCCCAGTAGGTCATGCGCCCGCGATAGACGTTGTGGGTCAGGTGGTCGATGATCTTCAGCCCGGCACCTACCGGATTGCGATCGACGCCTTCGATCCAGTTGAAGTCGATGTCGTAGATCGAGCTGCCTTCCTCGAAACGGTCAATCAGGTACAGCGGCGCGCCGCCGATACCCTTGATCGCCGGCAGGCGCAGTTCCATCGGCCCGGTTTCGATTTCCACCGGCTGCGCGCCCAGTTCCAGGGCACGGGCGTAGGCTTCATGGGCGTTGCGCACGCGGAAGGCCATGCCGCAGACCGACGGGCCATGCTCGGCGGCGAAGTAGGAGGCGACGCTTTTCGGCTCGTTGTTCAGGATCAGGTTGATCCCGCCCTGGCGGTACAGGTGCACGTTCTTGGAACGGTGAGTGGCGACCTTGCTGAAGCCCATGATCTCGAAGATCGGCTCCAGGGTGCCCGGGGTCGGCGATGCGAGCTCGATGAATTCAAAGCCCATCAGGCCCATCGGGTTGTCGAAGAGATCTGCCATGTTCGTATTCCTCATCATCAAAACGGTTCAATAACCTTCGTTACCAGGCGGTCGATGCGAGTGAACGTGGTGGCGCGCAGGAGATGCCGCGGGTACTGCGGGCAAGGTAGTCACCAAGAATCAGCTTGAAACCATGACACTTCATAGGAGACCCATTTTCGGCGGGCTTGATTCCCCGCGAGACGGAGAACCTTATTATTGTATGCGTAACCAGATTCTACAGTGCGTAAATTGATTTGTCGCCTGTCCTGTCAGAGTTTGGCCCAACCGAGTCATTGTGGCAGCGCGCTTGCCCGCGCCCACACAGGCCCCCGCACGATCCGCCGCCCCTCACCCGCTATGCTGTGCGGAAACGTTTTCGGACGGACCCGGCATGCCCCTGCAGAAAAACCGCTATCGCCGCCGCACCCTGCGCCGCCTGCTGCCCTGGCTGGTGGGCCTGCTGCCGGTGCTCTGCGGCCTGGCGATCATGCACTGGCAGGCCCAGCGCGAACTGCAGGCCCGTGCCCTGAACAGCGCACAACAGGTGGTCGAGCATCTGGAGCAATTGCTGGACAACGCCGCGAGCGCCGCCAACGCCCTGCTGCCGCTGGCCGACAAGCCCTGCGCGGAAGTGACCCTGGCCCTGCGCGAACAGGTGACCCGACGCCCGTTCGTGCGCTCCACCAACCTGATCCATGCCAATCACCTGTACTGCAGCTCGCTGTTCGGCGACTTCAGCGAACAGGTCGATCCGGACGACTACACCGCCGGCAGCCTGTGGCTGATGGACGGCAACTCGGTCACCCCCGACCATCCGTTGCTGGTCTATCGGGCCAGCGACGGCGCGCGCGCGGCCATCGCCACCATCGACGGCACCCACTTGATCACCGCGCTGCGCCTGATCGCCCCGGACATCGACCTGCGTCTGCAGGTCGGCCCGCACTGGATCGACCGCGCAGGCAAGGTCAACAGCGGTCCGGTGCCGGACTACGCCGTCGCCGGCCGGGCCATCGCCTCGCAGCGCTACGCCTTTTCCCTGCACAGCGGTTTCGCCGCCGACTACACCTGGCGCCTGATGCGCAGCGAATACCCGGCGCTGTTCGGCCTGCTGCTGTTCCTCGGCGCCAGCGCCGGTAGCGCCTGTCATTGGCAACTGCGGCGTGCCTCGTCACCACGGGCCGAGCTGCAGCGGGCCCTGGAGGCCGACGAGTTCGTCGCCTATTTCCAGCCGGTGGTGCGCCATGGCGATTACCGCTGGTCCGGCGCCGAGGTGCTGATGCGCTGGCACCACCCACGGGAAGGGCTGGTGCGCCCCGACCTGTTCATTCCCTTCGCCGAGCACAGCGGGCAGATCGTGGCCATGACCCGGCGCCTGATGGAGAAGCTGGCCAGCGACCTCGCGCCCTGGGCCGGGCTGTTCGAGGACGGTTTTCACCTGGGCATCAACATCACCGCCGCGCACTGCCAGGACCTGACCCTGTGCGACGACTGCCAGGCCCTGCTCGACGCCTTCCCGCCGGGCCGCCTGACGCTGACCCTGGAGCTCACCGAACGCACGCCGATCATCCCCAGCGCCACCACCGACGCGCTGTTCGAGCGCCTGCACAGCATGGGCGTGCTGCTGGCCATCGATGACTTCGGCACGGGCCAGTCGAGCCTGAGCTACCTGCGCCAGTTCAAGGTGGACTACCTGAAGATCGACCAGAGCTTCGTCGCCATGATCGGCGTCGATGCCCTGTCGCTGCACATTCTCGACAGCATCATCGAGCTGTCCGGCAAACTCGGCCTGGGCATCGTCGCCGAGGGCGTGGAAACCGCGGAGCAACGCGACTACCTGGCGCGCTTCGGGGTCGACTACCAGCAAGGCTACCTGTTCGGCCGGCCCATGCCCCTGAACGACTTCGTCAAGGCCCTGGCCGACCAGCCCCGGCCCGCGGCGGTTGCCCAACCGGCGCCGGCCCTGAGATCATGAGCGGCCAATCCTTCCCCCCGCTTTACTGTTGTTCGAGGCCCCCTTGTCCAGAGGCATTGCTTTATCGGTGATGGCATCCTGCCTGTTCGCCGTGATGTACTACTACACCTCCCTGCTCGCCCCGCTCGATGGCGAGGAAATCTTCGGCTGGCGCATGCTCCTGACCCTGCCCTGCGCCACCCTGTTCATGATCGTTACCCGCGACTGGTCACTGGTGACCGGGCTGCTGCGCCGCGTGCGGCAGACGCCCGCGCTGTTCTTCGGTCTGTGCGCGACCTCGGCCCTGGTAGGGGTGCAGTTGTGGCTGTTTCTCTGGGCACCGCTGCAAGGGCGCAGCCTGGAGGTGTCGCTGGGCTATTTCCTGCTGCCGCTGACCATGGTCCTGACCGGTCGCCTGGTCTACGGCGAACGCCTGTCACGCCTGCAGAAAATCGCGGTCGCCCTGGCCGCCGCCGGTGTCGGCCACGAGCTTTACCAACACGGCAGCTTCGCCTGGGAGGTGTTGGTGGTCGCGGGTGGCTATCCGATCTATTTCGTCCTGCGCAAACGCCTGCGTACCGATCACCTGGGTGGACTGTGGACCGACATGCTGCTGATGTCGCCCGCCGCCCTGTACTTCGTGATCAGCGGACCACTGAACGCCGATGACCTGGCCACCCACCCACAACTCTACGGCCTGATTCCGCTGCTGGGCGCCATCAGTGCATTGGCGTTGATCAGTTACGTGCTGGCGAGCCGGATGCTGGCGTTCAGCCTGTTCGGCCTGCTCAGCTATGTGGAACCGGTGCTGCTGGTGATGGTGGCGCTGATCCTGGGCGAAAGCATCGCCCAGGATCAGTGGCTGACCTACCTGCCGATCTGGCTGGCAGTGCTGGTGCTGGTGCTCGAAGGCGTCAGGCACCTGCTGCGTCAGCGACGCTCGCCGGTATGAGGCGGACCTGACGCACCCGCCGTTCCTCCACCGCGACCACGGTCATGGTCCAGTCGTCCCAGGCCAACTGGTCGCCGACCACCGGCAGGCGGTCGAGCAGACTCATCACCAGCCCGGCGAGGGTCTGGTAGTCGTCGGTGGGCCGGGCGGCGAAACCGATCTGCGCCTGGATCTGACGCAGGTTCAGCGCCCCGCTGACCAGGTAGCCGCCCTGCTCGGCGACGATGCCCGGCCCCTCCACCTCACTGGCGTCGGGCAATTCGCCGGCGATCGATTCGAGGATGTCGGTCATGGTCAACACGCCGGTGAAATCGCCGAACTCGTTGACCACGAAGGCGATGTGGGTCGACTCGGCGCGCATCTGTTCCAGGGCGTTGAGGATGCTGAAGCTCTCCAGCAGGTTCAGCGGCGCGCGCATCAATTGCTCCAGGTCCGGCTCGCCACCGGCCAGCAGTTCCTTGAGCAGTTCCTTCTTGTGCACGTAGCCCAGCGGCTCCTCGATGCGCCCGTCGCGAATCAGCGGCAGGCGTGAGTACGACGAGTGGCCCAGGGCCTCGCGGATCGCCTGCGGCGATTGCGCGAGATCGATGGCGTCGACTTCGGCGCGCACCGTCATCAGCGTCTTGATCGGACGCTCGGCGAGGTTCAGCACGCCGCTGATCATCACCCGCTCGCGCCGGTCGAACAGCACCTGCTCCTGGCCATCGCCCACCAGGTCGGCGATCTCCTCGCCAACCTCATCGGCTTCCACCCGGCGCCCGCCGAGCAGACGCAGGACCGCATGGGCAGTGCGCTCACGCAGCGGCCGGTGCTGCTGCAGGCTGCGCTTGCGACGGGCCCGGGCCAGCTGGTTGAAGGCCTCGATCAGCAACGAGAAACCGATCGCCGCGTACAGGTAGCCCTTCGGAATGTGGAAGCCCAGGCCTTCAGCGGTGAGGCTGAAGCCGATCATCATCAGGAAGCCCAGGCACAGCATGATCACCGTCGGGTGGGCGTTGACGAAGCGGGTCAGCGGCTTGCTGGCGACGATCATGATGCCGATGGAGAAGATCACCGCGATCATCATGATCGACAGATGCTCCACCATGCCCACGGCGGTGATCACTGCGTCTAGGGAGAACACCGCATCGAGCACCACGATCTGCATGACGATCGGCCAGAACGCCGAGTGCCGCACCGGCCCGCCGGCCTGCACTACGTGGCCCTCGAGGCGCTCATGCAGTTCCATGGTGGCCTTGAACAGCAGGAACACACCGCCGAACAGCATGATCAGGTCACGACCGGAGAACGACTTGTCGAACACCTCGAACAGCGGCGCTGTGAGGGTCACCATCCACGAGATCGAGGCCAGCAGGCCCAGGCGCATGATCAGCGCCAGCGACAGGCCGATCACCCGCGCGCGGTCGCGCTGATGGGGCGGCAGCTTGTCGGCGAGGATGGCGATGAACACCAGGTTGTCGATGCCCAGGACCAGTTCCAGGACGATCAGCGTGGCCAGACCCAGCCACGCGGTGGGGTCGGCTAGCCATTCCATGGATGGGCACTCATGCAGGAAGCGTCACGGGGACGGGAAACGAGGACAGGCCATGAAGGCCTGGTACTGGGGGGCTCCGAAGAGAAGGAAGTCATATCAACCTGAGATCAAAAAGGGACGTTGATCCTACAGTTGTAGCGGCGTTTTACTACAGGGGGAAAGTATTTCAATCTGTAGCAAGGGTGCAGGCTGGGTGACTTTGTCCCACGCCATCAGCCGAATACCTCGACCCACATCGATACCACCAGCAACGGCGCCATCTCCCGGTTGAAGCGGCTTTGAAGGCTTGCCGGGGAGTCGCATCAAGGCTGCCAGGTGCCTGTCTCGAGTCTTGCAGCGCCCTCCAGATCGCGCGCCGCCCGCGCGGCGCATCGCGGATGAATCCGCTCCCACATCTATTGCAACGTGCCATGGCCTGTGAGAGTTGAGTTGTCAGCCTTTGTCTTGCGGCGATGTATCGCGGGGAGGCTGTCAGGTTCGGCTCGATATCGCGTCGAACCAACAAGGCGGTCAACCATGGCCTGACAGACATAGGCACGTTGCAACCGATGTGGGAGCGGATTCATCCGCGATGCGCCGCGCGGGCGGCGCTCGATCTCAAGGACACTGCACCTGTCACGGCAAGCACCTGGCAGCCTCGATGCAGTTCCCCGCCAAGCCTTCAACGTTATGTAGATACCTATGACCTTCACGCGCAAGCCATCCGCCTACGGGCAAAGCGCAAGCAACGCGGACCGGCAAATCAGGCCAGGTGCGCCAGCTCCTCGCGGCAGAAATCCACGAACAACTGCGCCGGCCGGGTCAACTGCACGCGCTTGAGCCGCGCCGCCACCAGCCCCGAGGTTTCCACCGGCTCGGCGATCTCCACCGCCACCACCTTCTGCCCGTCATAGGTGCACTCGGAGCTGGGCCGGGTGACCAGCAGGGAAAAACCGAAGCCCTGCCCGACCATGCCACGAACCATTTCGATCGAAGGCGAGCTGAAGACGATGTTCGGGGTCAGCCCCAGCTCGTTGAACAGGCTGACGAAGTAGGTGCGACTCGGCGCCACGTCGAGAAGGATCATCGGCTCCGGGCACAGGTCGCGCAGCGACACCTGGCCCTGGCTGGCGAAGCGGTGCTTGTGCGGCAGCAGCACATAGGGCTTCTGCGGCGGCATCAGCGGCTCGGTCTCGATGGTGTTGTCCAGGTAGTGATCGTAGAGAAAAGCCAGGTCGAAGGCGCCCGAGGTCAGGCCCTGGATCAGCTCCTGCTGCTCACCGTCGCGCAGGCGGATATCGACGCCGGGATAGCGCTCGCGGAAGCCGGCGATCAGCCGCGGCAGGTACAGCGGCGCGACAGTCTCGAACACGCCGATGTCGATCTGTCCGGCCACGGTGTCGTTGTCGGCCAGGGCGTTCTGCTCGAACTCCCGGGCCATCTGCAGCAGCGCCTTGGTCTTGCTGTAGAAGCGCTTGCCGCTGGGTGTCAGCGACACGCCCTGGGCGTGATGACGGATGAACAGCTGCACGCCGAAGCTTTCTTCCAGGCTCTTGATCGCCGTGGAAATCGAAGGCTGGGCAATGTACAGCTGGCGCGAGGCCTCGGCGACGCTGCCGGCTTCGACGGTGGTGACGAAATACTTGAGTTGCCGCAAGGTGTAGGAAGCCACGTGAACCTCTCCTGCCCGGCTGCCGGCTCCGTCCCGCAGCGTTCTGTCGTTGTGCCTGACACCTTAGCGCAGACGCAGCGCCCGAAGGGCGGCGGCAAACCAGCATTTTCCTGCGCAGGGAGCATATTTTTGCTGGGCAAGCGCGGGTGGCCGCTAGATCACCACCCTGGCCACCTGCTCCTGCAACAGCCGCGACACCCGCTTCAGCCCCTCGCAGGCCTCCCCCGTCTCCAGCAGGGTGCGGGTTCCGGTCGAGGCGGCGGCGTGAATCCGCGTCATGCTGCGGTTGATCTCCTCCGCCGTGGCTGCCTGTTCTTCCGAAGCACTGGCGATCTGCAAGGCCATCTGGCTGACCGTGGCCGCCGAGTGGGTGATGCGTTCCAGGGCCTGGCCGGCGCGGGCCGATGCCTGCACCGGATGCTCGGCGGCGGCGACGTTGTTGCCGATCTGCCCTGCCGCCTCGCCGGCACCGGCCTGCACCCGCTCGATGATCCGCTGGATCTCCAGGGTCGACTGCTGGGTGCGCATGGCCAGGCCGCGCACCTCGTCCGCCACCACGGCAAAACCGCGCCCGTGCTCGCCGGCCCGCGCCGCTTCGATGGCAGCATTGAGCGCCAGCAGGTTGGTCTGTTCGGCGATGGCGGTGATCACGTCCAGCACCTGGGCGACACTGGCGGAATCCGCCGCCAACTGGTCCACCACCCGCCGGCTCTGCTGCAGCCCCTGGGCCAGCACGCCAATGGCCTCGACCGTCTCGTCCACTGTGCCGCGCCCCTCGCTGGCCTGGCGTTCGGCATCCTCGGTGGCGCGAGCGGCGACGCTGGCGTTCTGCGCCACTTCCTGCACGGTGCTGGCCATCTGGGTCATGGCCGTCACCACGCTGTCGGTTTCCGCCTGCTGCCGGGCCATGTTGTCCTGCGCCGCGCGGGTGATGCGCTCGAGGTCGTCACTGGCGCGGGCGATCGCCTGGCTGGCGTCGACCACGCTGGCGGTGACGTCATGGGCGGCCAGTACCAGGCTGTTGAAGCTGCGCGACACCTGGGTCAGTTCGTCGCTGCCGTCCACCGGCAGGCGCAGGGTCAGGTCGGTATGCCCGTGGGTGGCGCGGGCCAGGGCATCGACCGTGTCGTTCAGCGGACGGGTGATGCTGCGCACCAGCAGCCAGGCGAACAGCACCAGCACCGCCAGCGCCAGGCCGACAACCAGCGCCGGCAGGCGCAGCACCAGGTTCACCTCGTCACGCACATCCTGGGGATGGATGCCGCTGGCCAGCACCCAGCCCCAGGGCTTGAACAGCAACACCTCGGAAACCTTGTACTCCGGCTCGCCACCGGCGGCCCGCGGGAACCAGTAGTCGACCGTGCCGCGGCCCTGGCTGCGCGCGGTGTCGATCATCTCCCGGGCGAACGGCTTGCCGTGGACGTCCTTGAAATCCGCCAGGCGCTTGCCGACCAGCGCCGGCGCGGTCGGGTGCATGAGCATGCGGTGGTCGAGGTCGAGCACCAGCAGGTAGTTGTCGCCCAGGTAGCGAATGGTGCTGACCGCCTGCAGCGCCTGGCGCTGCGCCTCCTCCTCGCTCAGATGGCCGGCGCTGGCCTGGCGCTGGTAATGGCCGAGGATGTTCGACGCGGTGTTCAGCGCGGTACCGACCCCGGCCATCTTTTCCGCCAGCAGGCTGCGCTGCAGGGTCAACCCCAGCCAGCCGCTCAGGCACAGGACGAACAGGGACATGCACGCCACCAGCAAGGTGACGCGGGAACTGATGCGCAGCGTTCTCAACCCGGACATGGAATGCTCTCGTTCTTGTAATAAGTGATGGCAGGCATGCCTGCGCCGGCAAACATACACTTATGTATTTGAATTTACGAGACTGAACATTCGAAAACAGTGAAGTGAAGACAGTTTCAATCAGCAATTCACAGCGCCGATAACATTCACAACTGTTTTTCAGAATCCGGCGGCAGCGGCGGTTCCCCCCTGTGCACCAGACGCAGCGCCGGTCGCCCCGATGGCCGCGCCTGGGCCTGGCGTTTCTCGCTCAACTGGTGCAGTTGCGCCTCCAGGCGATTGGCTTCCCGGGCCAGTTGCCGCAGCGCCTCGACCAGCGCCTGCGCCGGCTCCTGGTCAGTGCTCGGCGGTTTGCCGCGCAGACCGTTCAGCCAGGCCTGGCAACGCCGCAACAGGGTCTTGAACAGCATGTTTTTCATCTCCGGCATCCTGTTGAAGGTCACGCATGCGGGCATCCAGCCGCTGTGCCTCGGCCTGCAGCGCGTCGCTGGCGGCACGCGCCTGGCGCGAACGCCAGGCCGAGGCGAGGGCCAGTTGGCGGACCTCCGCCAGCGCCGCATCGAGCGCCTCGATGCCGAGCGCCTGTGCCTCGCAGGCCACGGCAAGCGACAGGCCACGCTCTTCGATACTGCTCGCCGCCGCGCCGACGCCGGCCAGGGCCAGGTTGGCGTCGTAGGTCTGGTCGCGTCCCTGCCGGGCCAGGCCCCTGATTTCCTCGCCGAGCGCCGCTGCCGGCGTGGCGAGCACGGCCCGGTCCACACTGCGCAGGGCCATCAGGGTGGCGCTGAGCCCAGTCTGCCCCCTGGCGGCCAGTAGCAGCGACTGCCGCGCTTCGCTGCCCACCTGGCGCGCGTCCTCGGTCAGTTGCTGGCTCTCCACCCTGATCCGCAGCAAGGCCGCTGCGACCTCCTCGAGCTTGCCCTGTTGTTGTTGCAGCGTGGTGTCGCATTCGGCGCCGAGCAGGCTGACCTGATCGGCCAGCCCGGCCAGGCCTTGCAGCTCGCCGCGCATCTGCCCGAGCGCGGCCCGGGCAGTGGACTGGGCGCTGGCGTTGCGCTGGCGCACACGGTGTCTGCGCGCACGCTCGCGGCGCAGGCGCCAAGCCCGCGACAGCAGCACGAGCAGGACAGACAGCAGGAGAAAAACGAGTGGAGGGGTGATGCCTGGCATACGGGCAGAAGGTCCTTCGACAGCTGCGCAAACGTGTGCGGCATAGTGTGGCGGCTTTTTCCACGGCGCAGGTCGGCGCGCTGGCGGGGGATAAATGAATGCGCCGCACGGATAAACGAAAGCCGTTCAGCCCTGCCCCTGCTCGCGATAACGCCCCGGGCCGACGCCGAACCAGCGCTCGCAGGCCTTGTTGAAAGCGCTCTGATGACGAAAGCCGACCCGGTAGGCGATCTGCTTGAAGCTCAGCTCGCTGTTGCGCAGCAACTGGTGACTGTCGCGCAGCCTGACTTCGTCGAGCAAACGCAGGAAACCGTGGCCTTCGCCTTCCAGGCCGCGGCTCAGGCGGTGCGGGCTGAGCCGCAGCGCCTCGGCCACCCCCGCCAGGGTCACCGGCCGGCCCAGGGCCAGTTGCTCGCCGATGACCCCGCGCACCTGCAGGCTCAGGCGATCGCCGCCGACCTGGCGCTGCCAGCGCGCCAGGTATTCAGCATGCACCGCATGCAGCGCCGGATCGTGGCTGGCCACCACCAGCGCGGCATCGGCATGGCTGAACAACAGGGCGTTGCGCGCCGCGTCGTACTCGACCTGCGTTCCGTAGATTCGCTCGCTGGCACGACAGTCGACGGGGCGCGGATAACTCAGCTCGGCACGCAACGGACGAATCACCCGCCCCGGCACCAGCCAGCACAACAGGCCCAGTGTGATCGCCGCCACCGCATCGATGAACACCCGCGACAGCGGACGTTGCCCGGTACCGCTCAGCATCCCGACCAGGCGCACGCCCTCGACGCGCTCCTCGACGAACAGACAGAAGCCGGTACCGACCAGGTGGTGATGCTCGGCCAGGGCGACCAGCACGCTCTTGAGGGTCGGGCTGGACATCAGCGCATAGCCCAGCGGGCCGAGATTGGCCGGATGGGCGTGATCGAAGGCACGCAGGCCGATGCCCGGATCACCACTGAGCAGACTGGCCTGTTCGAACACCCCCTCGACGGCGGCAAGGGGAACGAAAGCCGGCCCCGAGGCCGTCAGCAGTGGCGCGCCGAGGCGCTGGCAGAGCTCGCGCACGGCGGGCTGGGAACCGCCCAGGGCGGTGGTCAGGGCGGCAGCGAAAGCCCGCGAAACGGTAGGCATGAAGAAAGTCCGAAGAGCGAAGAGTCGAGCGTAGTCCAGGCAGTCATACGACCACTGCCACGCTCTCTGACTCAATTGATCGTCGTCCGCCCCCTAACCTTTAATGGCGTAAGGCTTTTCCCGAGGGCTGCGCAACGGCTTAGGGCAAACCATCACCTGCGCAGGGCGCAGGCAGTTGTCCGACCTCACCGGGCACAGCAGGTGCCGACGAACAGACTCCCCCACCATCGTGCATCTGCAGGATAGTGATCCGGCGCCATTTCGCCGACACTCGCTACCAGGCCCTGCCAACGTCCCCCGTGACGCCCCGGTCCTTCTCGAACCCCTGACGAAACCAATAACAACAGTCGCACAGAGGTAGCCGCCAATGACCCGGCACGAATCCGCCCCCGCCCGCCTGTTGCAGGCGTTCAGCGACATGACCCTGGAACTGCAGCGCCTGGCGCAGCATCACGATATCGAGGGTTTCCACCGCCCGGCCCTGGACTGCATCGGCCAGGTGCTGCCCTTCGCCAGTGCCTGGTGGGGCCGCGCCGCGCTGATCGACGGCTTGCCCGAAGAACACAGCTCGTACCTGTACAACCTGCCGGCCAGCTACCTGACGGACTGGCAGTCGATCCGCCACATCGATGTCACCGTCGGCCGCGTGCATGCACACCCCGGCCACTCGGTCATCATCGACATGGCCGACCCGGCCAATGGCGCCGGGCTCAACTGGCTCGGCCAGCGGCATGGCATCGGCGAGCTGCTCTGCGTGGTCTACATCGATCCGCAGACCCACCTCAGCGATCACCTGGCCCTGTACCGCGCCCCCGGCGCGCCGCGCTTCAGCGAGCAGGACCGGCTGCTGCTGGACAACGCCATGCTGCACCTGGTGGCCGCGGTGTCGGCCAACCATATCCGCACCCTGGTGGCCAAGCGCGAGTCCCTCACCCCCTCGCGCAACCTGGCCCTGGCCGTGTGCGACCAGCGCGGCACCCTGCACTGCGCGGAAAAGGGCTTCGTCGATCTGCTGCTCGGCGAGTGGCCGGACTGGAGCGGTCCGCTGCTGCCGGTCGCGCTGGATGCCCGCGGGCATGACGGCAAGCACCTGCAGATCGAAGCCTCGGCGGTCGGCGACCTGTTCCTCCTCGCCGCCCGTGCGCGCACGCCCCTGGCGCAGTTGAGCCCGCGGGAGAACGATGTCGCCCAGGGCTTCGGCGAAGGCAAGACCTACAAGGAAATCGCCCGCGACCTGGGCCTGTCACCGAACACCGTGCGCCATCACATCCGCGCCATCTACCACAAGCTCGGGGTCAACGATAAGACGCGCATCGCCCACCTGCTGCACTCGCCCCCCGACTGACCTGAACCGCTGATCCGTACCCCGCGCCTCGCCGGCCTTGCGCCGGTGACGGCCGCGCTTTGCCTGCCATTTGCCAACAACACCAAGAAGAGACGCAATGCCCATGACCCACACCCTGCTCCGCGCCCTGGCGCTGGCCGGCGGCCTGTCGAGCCTGCACGCCAGCGCCGCCGACCTCAATGCCCGCGACTTCTTCGGCGCCCCGTCCGGCACCAGCCTCGGCGTGCTGTACCTGCCGGCGACCCGCGCCGACGACTTCCACGGCCCGGCCGACAGCACCGGCAAGGCCGAACTGAAGGTCAATGCCATGGCTTACCGCCAGGTGTTCTTCACCGATCTCTGCGGCACCCTGTGCACCCCGCAGTTCATCGTGCCCTTCGCCGATATCGAGGCGCGCCTGCCCGGCGCGGCCCGGCATAGCGGGGAAAGCGGTTTCGGCGATCCGCAGGTGGGCGGCACGCTGTTCTTCATCAATGACGCCGCGTCGCGCACCTACAGCGGCCTGCTGACCCTGATCACCCTGCCGGTCGGCGAGTACCACGCACAGAACCCCGACGTGTCGCCGGGCGCCAACCGCTGGGGCGCGACCTTCGTCTACAACTACACCCAGGGCATCGGCGACAAGTGGGTACTGGAAGCCAACCTCGAAGCCCAGCTCTACGGCAAGAACGACGACTACTTCGGCAGCGACCTGAAACAGGACCCGTTGTATCGCCTGCAGGCCTTCGCCTCCTACGACTTCACCCCCGCCACCTATGGCGCCCTGCGCCTGATCCACGCCGACGGCGGCGAACTGCGCATCGACGACCGGCGCATCGACGACACCCACAAGCGCTACACCCAGGTCGGCTTCGAGCTGGGGCACTGGCTGGACCAGCAGAACCAGCTGATGTTCAGCCTTTCGCAGAACGTCGCCACCGACAACGGCTACCACGGCACCGATGCGCTGCTGCGCCTGGTGCATGTGTTCTGAATGCGCCGCGCTCGGTGTGGGGGGAGTTCACCACTCCCCACTCAATCCGGGCGCTCTGTCTTTTCCCAGGAGATGTGCATGACCACCGACTCCAAACCGCTGCCCGCCGCCCGGCCCCAGGCCTCGGCCCAACTGGCCCTGCTCGCGGCGATCGTGCTGTTCGCCGCGATCACCCCGACCATCCTCATGACCGCGCCGGCCGTGGCCGCGCAACTGGCCACGCAATGGCAACTGGCACCCTCGCAGATCGGCGACCTGTTCTCCGCCGAACTGGGCGCCATGAGCCTGGCCACCCTGCCTGCGTTCTACTGGCTCAAGCGTGTCGACTGGCGCCGCGCGGCGCTGCTCGCCGGGGTCGCCTTCATCGCCGCCAACCTGCTGTCGATCTGGGCCAGCGGCTATTCCACCCTGCTCGCCCTGCGCTTCTGCAGCGCCCTGGCCGGCGGTTCGCTGATGATCGTGTGCCTGTCCAGCGCCGCCTCCACGGCCAACCCCAGCCGGGTCTACGGCCTCTGGGTGATGGGCCAGTTGGTGGTCGGGGCGATCGGCCTGAGCGTGCTGCCGCGCCTGTTCGAGCACTACGGCCTGGCGGCCTGCTACCTGCTGCTGGCCGTGCTGATGGCGCTGTTCCTGCCGCTGGCGCGGTACTTCCCGCAGGGCGCGCCGGTCGCCGCCCAGGCCGGCGAGGCGGCGCCGCTGGCCAGAGGCAAGGTCGCCCTGGGCATTCTCGGCATCCTGGCCTTCTACATCAGCCTCAGCGGGGTCTGGACCTTCATCGGCGCCATCAGCGCCGGCGCGGGAATCTCCGCCGAGGCCAGCGGCGAGGTGCTGGCCATCGCCACGGTGATGGGCATCGTCGGCGCCGGCTGCGCCTCGCTGATCGGCGACCGCCTGCCGCGCGGGCTGCTGTTGCTGCTGGGCTACGGCCTGATGATCGGCTCGCTGCTGCTGTTGCTCGGCCAGCCGCCCCTGGCGCGCCTGGCCCTGGCGGCGCTGGCCTTCAAGTTCACCTGGACCTTCATCCTGCCGCTGATCCTCGCCTGCCTGGCCGACCTCGACCGCTCCGGCAAGCTGATGAACGCCTCCAACCTGGTGATCGGCGGTGGCCTGGCCATCGGCCCGGCGATCGCCGGACGCCTGATCGAAAGCAGCGGCGGCTTCCAGCCACTGCTGATCGGCGCCGCCGTCACCACCTGCCTCTCCCTGCTGCTGATCCTCGGCTGCCGTCGCGGCGCTTGAGCAGCCTCCCCTTACCCTGGAAAAACGGAATCACCATGAGCCGAAACACTGCCTTCTTCTTCGATGAACTGAGCCTCTGGCACAGCGCCGGCCTGCATGCCCTGACCCTGCCCGTGGGCGGTTGGGTCCAGCCGCCCGCCGCTGCCGGGCATGCCGAATCACCGGAAACCAAGCGGCGCCTGAAAAGCCTGCTGGACGTCTCCGGCCTGACCCGCCAACTGCTGGTGCGTGGTGCCGCGGCCGCCAGCGAGGACGACCTGCTGCGGGTGCATACGCCCGGCTACCTGCAACGCTTCAAGGCCCTCAGCGATGCCGGCGGCGGCGAACTGGGCCACCATGCGCCGATCGGTCCGGGCAGCTACGAGATCGCCCGGCTGTCCGCCGGCCTGGCCATGGCCGCGGTGGACGCGGTGCTCGACGGCGAGGTGGACAACGCCTACTCGCTGTCACGCCCGCCGGGACATCACTGCCTGGCCGATGGCGCCATGGGCTTCTGCTTCCTTGCCAATATCGCCATCGCCATCGAGGCGGCCAAGGCCCGTCGTGGCCTGGGCAAGGTGGCGGTGATCGACTGGGATGTGCACCACGGCAATGGCACCCAGGCGATCTTCGAAGCGCGGGCCGACGTGCTGACCATCTCCCTGCACCAGGACGGCTGCTTTCCCGCCGGCTACAGCGGCGAGGAGGATCGCGGTCGCGGCGCGGGACTGGGGGCGAACATCAACATCCCGCTGCCGCCGGGCAGTGGTCACGCGGCGTATATCCACGCGATGGAGCGCATCGTGGTGCCGGCGCTGGAGCGTTTCGAGCCGGAGCTGATCATCGTCGCCTGCGGCTACGACGCCAACGCGGTGGACCCGCTGGCGCGGATGCTGCTGCACAGCGACTCGTTCCGCGCCATGACCCGCCTGGTACGCGAGGCCGCCGAGCGGCTGTGCCAGGGGCGTCTGGTGCTGGTGCATGAAGGCGGCTATTCGGAGGCCTATGTGCCGTTCTGCGGGTTGGCGACCATCGAAGAACTGGCGGGGATCAGGACCGCGGTGGTCGATCCGATGCTGGAGTTCGTCGGGTTGCAGCAGCCGAACGAGGCGGTGACGGCGTTTCAGCAGGAGATCGTGGAGCGGATACAACTGGCCTTGTAGGTGCTGGCCTGCGAAAGGACCGCAACGCAGTGCCGAATTCGGTATTGCATGGTTTTGGGAGCGCTAACGCGCTCCTTCGCGGGCAAGCCACGCTCCTACCTGCCGAGCACTTCATCACCCAGAGGGGGGGGCCGGGGATTCATGCGCAAAACGCAAAACTCCCGTGCCCCACCAGCGGTTTTTCCACCCACCCCGCGCCCGGATACTACCCTCATTCCCTGCCCACCCAATGAGGACATCCCCATGACGCTCCCCCTGTTCGGCCTCGGCACTTTCCGCCTCAAGGACCAGGTGGTCATCGACTCGGTCAGCCAGGCCCTGGAACTGGGCTACCGGGCCATCGACACGGCGCAGATCTACGGCAACGAGGCCGAGGTCGGCCAGGCCATCGCCGCCAGCGGCGTGCCCCGCGACCAGCTGTACCTGACCAGCAAGATCTGGACCGAGAACCTCTCGGCCGAGCGCCTGATCCCCAGCCTCGAAGAGAGCCTGCGCAAGCTGCGCACCGACCACCTCGACCTGACCCTGATCCACTGGCCCTCGCCCAACGGCGCGGTGCCGGTCGCCGAATTCATGGGCGCGCTGCTGGAGGCCAGGGCCCGCGGCCTGACCCGCGAGATCGGCGTGTCCAACTTCACCATCGAGCTGCTGCGCCAGGCCATCGCCGTGACCGGTCCCGGGCAGATCGCCAGCAACCAGATCGAACTGCACCCGTACCTGCAGAACCGCCGCCTGGTGGAATTCATGCAAAGCCAGCAAGTGGCCGTGACCTCGTACATGACGCTGGGCTACGGCAAGGTCCTGGAAGACCCGCTGATCAAGGAAATCGCCGCGCAGCACAACGCCACCCCGGCGCAGATCACCCTGGCCTGGGCCATGCAACTGGGCTACGCGGTGATCCCGTCCTCGACCCGGCGGGACAACCTGGCCAGCAACCTCAAGGCCGTCGGCCTGCGCCTGAGCGACACGGACATGGCCCGCATCGCCACACTGGACAGCGGCCTGCGTCTGACCGACCCGGCCGGACTGGCACCGCGCTGGGACTGACTCAGCCCTGGTCGGAGCATTCCTCTGCGAGTTTCAGGTAGCGCAAGGCGTGCTCCTGACCCTGGGAGTCCAGGTAGGTCATGGTCGCCTGGACCACCTTGCACTGCTGGTCGCCAGCGGGCTCGCGCAAGTCGAGGACCCTGGCGATATCCAGTGGCATGCCGTAGTGGTAGTCGACCGGGATGGGTGTCTGCGCAGCCTGGGCGGCTGCGGACAGAAGCAGGACGGGAAGCAACATCGCACGCACTTTCATGGCGAATCTCCCTGGTTCAAGGTAATGCACCGATCTGCGCTCACATCACCCTTGAGTGTGGATTCGCTCCGCGGACTCCGTGGCCCGAGGGGATCAACGGCAGGAAAATCGGTTAACCTGACCCACCGCCTGCCCCGGAAACCACTCCCCCATGGAACTGCACATCACCCTGCACGGCCGCAAGGACCTCGCCGAGCAGTTGTACCGGCAATTGCGCGACGGCATCGACAGCGGCCGTCTCGCCGCCGGCACGCAGCTGCCGCCGACACGGCTGCTGGCCGAGCAGTTGGGGGTGTCGCGCAAGACCGTGGCCGAAGCCTATTCGCGACTGAGCGCGGACAACCTGCTCAGCGGTCAGGTCGGGCGCGGCACCTTCGTCACTCCGCAGCCCCAGGTCACCCCGCCGGACGCCCGCCAGGCCCCGCTGGCCAGCGCCGACAGCCTGGCGCGCTGGCGCGCCCGCGGCATGCCCATGGGCCGCTCGGCGCTGGCGCAGCCGTCGCGCTATGACTTCGTCGGCGGCGTTTCGAGCAAGGCGCATTTCCCCTTCGACCTCTGGCGCCAGTGCAGCCAGTACGCCCTGCGCCAGTGCCAGCGCAGCACCACGCGCTACAGCGATGCCCAGGGCCTGTCCGAACTGCGCGAAGCCATTGCCCGGCATATCGCCTTCGCCCGTGGCGTGCACTGCGCCGCGGGCGACGTGCAGGTGTGCAACGGCGCGCAGCAGGCCCTGGACCTGATCGCCCGGGTGCTGATCGAGCCGGGCTGCCGCGTGGCCATGGAAGATCCCGGCTATCCGCCGGCCAGGCACCTGTTCGAAGCCCTCGGCGCGCGCATCCAGCATGTGCCGGTGGACGCCGACGGCATGCGCGTCGAGCTGATCGAGGCCGGCGTGCGGCTGATCTACGTGACCCCGTCGCACCAGTTCCCGCTGGGCATGCCCATGGCCCTGGCGCGGCGTCACGCCCTGCTGGCGCGCGCCGCCGAACTGGGCGCGGTGATCATCGAGGACGACTACGACAGCGAGTTCCGCTACACGGGGCGTCCCACCGACGCCCTGCAGAGCCTCGACCGACAAGGGCTGGTGGCCTATGTCGGGACCTTCTCCAAGACCGTGCTGCCGGAACTGCGCCTGGGCTATGCGGTGCTGCCGCCAGCGCTGCTGGAGCCAGTGAGGATCGCCCGGCAGTTGAGCGACTGGCACACCTCGACCCTGAGCCAGTGGACCCTGGCGCGCTTTATCAGCGAAGGCCACCTGGTCAGGCATATCCGCCGCTGCCATGCGCTCTACGCAGCCCGGCGCGAGCGCATCCTGCAGCGCCTCGACGACGACCTGCAGCCGTGGTTCGAGGCGGTGCCGAGCAGCGCCGGCTATCACCTCAGCGCCCTGGCCCGGGGCGAGCTGGACGTGGAGTTCGTCATCGCCCTGGCACGCAAGGTGGAAGTCGGCCTGTATTCGCTGCGCCCGTTCTACAGCGAAGCGCCGCCGCGCCCCGGCCTGCTGCTGGGCTTCGGCGCCATCGAACGGCTGGATATCGACCCGGCCCTGGACCGCCTGCGCGATACCCTGCAATCGCTCAGTTGAGGGCGCCGACCGGTGTGTCGCGAGCGGCCATGGCGGCGGCATAGCCACGCGGCGCGAAACGCCCGGTGACCAGCAGCATCAGCAGCACGGTCAGCGTCAGCAGGGTCCAGGAGGCCTGGAAGTCACCGCTGATATCGCGCAGCCAGCCGGTCAGGTAGGGCACAAGGCCGGTGATGATGAAGCCGATGCCCTGGACGAAGGCCGCCAGAGCGCCGGCCTGGCGCGGCTCCTTGAGGTGTTCCAGGGTCAGGGTCAGGCTCAGGCTGAAACAGGCGCCGAGGCCGAAGCCGATCAGGCCGACCCACAGCCCCGGCGACCGCGCCGGATCCAGCAGCAGGCCGGCAAAACCGAGCAGTTGCGCGGTCAATGCCAGCCACAGGCCCGGCCGCCGGTCGGCGATCCGCCGCAACAGCAGCGGCAGACCGAGGGCACCCAGCACCTGGAAGAGGGTCATCAGCCCCACCAGCTCACCGCCGCCGCGGGCACTGCCGCCGACCTGCTGATAGTAGGCCGGCAGCCAGGCCACCATGCTGGTGTAGCCGCCATTGATCAGGCCGAAGTACACCGCCAGGAGCCAGGCCCGGCGATTGCCGAAGAAGTGCCCGCCGGGATTGCCGCCACGGCCGGCGGCGCTTTCCAGGTTCGGCCCGATCAGGCCGAGCAGCAACAGCGCCAGCAGCACCGGCAGCAGCCAGACGCCCAGCCCGGCCTGCCAGTGGCCGAAGTACTCGGCGACCCGCGGCCCGAGCACCGCGGCCAGGCCGCCGCCGCTCATCAACGCCGCCGAGTACAGCCCCATGGCCAGGGCCAGGCGCTGGGCGAACCAGCGATTGACCAGCCCCGGCATCAGCGCCTGGACGAACGCCACACCCAGCCCGGCCAGCACCGCACTGGCGATCAGCGCGCCGCCACTGCCCAGCAGCAGGCGCCACAGGCAGGCAAGACCGATGGCGGCGAGGCCGAGCAGCAACCCGCCCTGCTCGCCCAGCCAGCGCCGCAGCCACGGCTGCGCCAGCGGCACCAGGCCCATGCACAGCACCGGCAAGGCGGTGAGCAGGGCCGCCTGCTGATAACCGATGCCGGTGCCGGCGCGGATGTCCTCCAGCAGCGGGCCGATGCTGGTGAGGATCGGGCGCAGGTTGAGGGTCACCGCGATGACCAGGAGCATCAGCGCGGTGCCGCGCCAGGGCGAAGTGCTCACGCTCATGCCGGGCGCACCTGCTGCCAGAGCGCATAGAGCCCCTCCTCTCCCGCCGGCTTCAGCGGCCGCAGGGGCACAGCCTGCTGCCCGGGCGCGCGTGCCATCTGCGCATACACCGCGGCGGTGGAGAGGCCGTAGGGCTCGCCTTCGGCGTTGTCATAGGCGAACCAGGCGCGCTCGATCCCGCACAGGTGCATGGCGGCCAGGCACATCGGGCACGGATGGCCGCTGGCGTAGATCTCGCAGCCGTCCAGGCGGGGTCGGCCGAGCACCTGGCTGGCCTGGCGGATCGCCTGCAGCTCGGCGTGGGCGGTGGGGTCGTTGCTGGTGTGGATCTGGTTGACCGCGCGGGCGATCACCCGCCCCTCGTGCACCAGCACCGCGCCGAACGGCCGGCCGCCGGCGTGGATGTTGTCCCGGGCCAGGGCCAGGGCTTCGCGCATGAAGGCTTCGTGGGCCATGTTCGACTCCTGCAGATCGACGGACGAATGAAGCGCGATTATCCCGGGCGCCGGGTGTAGCATGAAATTAATTGATTTCATGCATACCAGTGGATTTGCGCATGCTCGACCCTCTCCTGCTCCGTGCCTTCGTCACCGTGGTGGAAACCGGCAACTTCACCCGTGCCGGTGAACGCCTGCACCTGACCCAGTCCACCGTCAGCCAGCAGATCATTCGCCTGGAACAGAGCCTGGGCAGTCGCCTGCTCGACCGCAGCCAGCGCCAGGTCTGGCCGACCGAGGCCGGCGAGCGCCTGCTGGGCTATGCCCGGCGGATCCTGCGCCTGGAGGAGGAAGCGCGCCTGGCCCTGAGTCCGGCCCAGGCGCAGACCGCCCTGCGCCTGGGCGCGCCGGAGGACCTGGCCGGCGAACTGCTGACCGAAGCGCTGCGCGGGTTCATCGGCGAGCGGCCGCACCTGCGCCTGGAAGTGGAAAGCGGCCTGAGCAATCCGTTGCTGCACCTGTACCGCAATGGCGAGCTGGACATGCTCCTGGTCAAGCAATGGGGCGCCGATCGCGATGCCCATGCGCGCTGGCCGGAGCCGCTGTCCTGGGTGTGCAGCGCGCGCGGGTTGCTGGCGCGCGAGCCTTTGCCGCTGGTGGTGTTTCCGGTGGGCGCGCTGTATCGCCAGGAAATGATCCACGCCCTGGAAAGCAGCGGGCGGCCGTGGCGGATCAGTTATTCCAGTACCAGCCTGGCCAGCCTGGGTGCGGCGGTGAGTGCGGGGCTGGGGGTCAGCCTGATTCCCTCGCGCTGCGTGCTGCCGGGGCATCGGGTGCTGGACGTGGAGGACGGCTTCATGCCGGTGACGGGGCTGGAGCTGGCGCTGTATGCGCGGGCGGGGCTGGATGAGGATGGGCTGGCGTTGCGCGATCTGCTGGCGGGACTCTGCAACACCCGTGCCCTGTAGGAGCTGGCTTGCCTGCGAAAGGACCGCGTAGCGGTCCCCAATGACACCGTGATGGGGACCGCTGTGCGGTCCTTTCGCGGGCAAGCCCGCTCCTACAGATTACGCACCGGATTGGTGTCCGCGCAGGTTTCACCGGCGCGGATCACACCATCAGCGGTTCCAGTTCGCCTCGCCGTTCTGCAACGCCGTGGCGATGGTCTGCAGGTTGTTGTCCGGCAGGCTGTCCGGCAGCAGGTCGGTACCCGAGCTGACATACAGCTGCGCATAGGCATTGCGCAGTTCGGCGTAGGCCAGGTCGCGCTTGAGCTGGGTCTGCAGGTTGTTCAGCTCGCCCTGGATCAGCTCCAGCTCACCGATGTTCTGCGTCTGGTAGCGGTTGCGCAGTTGCTCGGCGATCTGCCCGTCGAGAGTCGCCAGCTCTTCGCTGGTACGGAACTGACGCACCGACTCGCTGTAGTTGGCGTTGGCCACGTACAGCTGGGCCAGCACCGCCATGGACATGGCCTGGCGCCGTGCCGCGGCGACGTCTTCGCCGGCTTCGGCCACCTTGATCGCCGCCGGTGCCGAGAGCACGTTGAACAGGTTCCAGGTCACCTTGACGCCGTAGTCGGCCCAGCTCTGGTTGGTCAGGAACGAGTTGCTGTCGTAGTGACCGCCGGCCGAGAACTCCAGGCCCGGCAGCATGCGCAGCATGGCCTTGCGGGTTTCCGCGGCGCTGATGCGGGTCTGGTAGTCCTGCTCGCGCAGTTCCGGACGGTTGGCCAGGGCCTGCTCTTCCAACTGGCTCAGGTTGCCCTTGAACTCCGGCACCACGTAGCCGTCTTCCGGGGCCAGGGTGAAGTCGGTGTTCAGCGGCAGGTTGATCAGCGCGGCCAGTTCGGTCTTGGCCAGGGACAGCGCGCGACGCTGCTCTTCCAGCTGGCGGGTGGCCTCGATCAGCGCGCGCTGGTAGCTCAGGGTCTGCACCGGGTCGCCGACGCGCTGCGCGCTCATGCTCTGGCTGTTGCCACGGGCTTCGTGGATACGCCCCATCAGGTTGTCGATCTGGTTCAGCAGACGCTGCGCCGCCACCGCTCGCCAGTACGCCGAACGCACGTCCTGGGTGATGGTGTGGACCACCTTGCGCTTGCGCTCCTGGAGGATCAGGCGCTGGTCGGCCTGCTGCTTGGCGCTGACGTAGCTGACGCCGAAGTCCAGCACGTTCCACACCATGGTCAGGTCGGCGACGTCGCGGTCGCGGTCCTGGGAGGTCGAAGGTTCCAGGGACTGGGTACCGGTCTCGACGCTCTGGCTGCTGGAGGCGCTGACATTGTTGCGCCCGGCGTAGCCGGCTTCCATCGCCATGCGCGGCAGCATGTCGAAGCGGGCCAGGTCGACCTGGCGCTTGGCCAGGGCCTCTTCCATCACCTTCAGGCGCGATTCGAGGTTGTACTTCACCGCGCGGGCCATGGCCTGGTGCAGGGTCAGGGGCCCGCTGAGGGGTTCCTGGTCCTTGAACATGCTGGCCAGGTCAGTGCGCGCGCGCTCCTCGCTGGCGCTGCGGTCGATCGGCTCGCTGGTCACGGCGCATCCGCTGATGGCCAGTGCCAACAGGCTGGCGGCAAACAGTTTGTGGCTTTTATTCATCCTTGGGCCGCCCCCTGGTACGGCTTGGTTATCGAGTTTTGCTCTGTATGTCATGCCTGCTGCCCGATCTGTGCGGGTTGCGCCAGGGCTTTGGCCAACTCGCGCACATGGCGCTGGTCGGCTTCGTTGAGTTGCTGAAGTTGCTGGCCGAAGGTCGGCGAACCGAATACCCCGCGCAGTCCCTGGTTGATGTCCGCCGGCCGCCACTGGTTGCCATTGAACACGCTCATCTCGCTGACACCCGGTACGTCGTGGCTGAAGATCGTCGACAGCGTGCTGCTGCCGAACACTCCGCCATTACCGCCGCCGAAGCCGAGGAATCCGCCCGGGCCACCAAGGCCGGCACCGCTGTCGCTGCTGCCGAAGACCTGGGCGATGAAGCTCGGTGCGCTGCTGGCGTTGCCGAGGAAGATGGTGCCCAGCGGCTGGATATCGCCGCCCACGGTACGCACTTCGAACAGCGAACCCGGAACCAGCGGCGACACGCTGCTGCTGACCACCAGGTTCGGCACCTGTGGCTGGATCACCGATGGCAGTGGCTCGGCTACGACCGGTGGCAGATTGATGCGGAAGTCCAGATCGCCGACATCCTGGGTCTGGATCGACTGCGCCTGGCCGACCAGGTTCACCGCCATCTGGTTGCCGGCGCCGTCCTGGATGCCGCTGCCCAGGGCATTCAGGCGCAGGGCCAGGCTGCCCTGGCCGCGCAGGTCGCCGACGACGATGCGGTAGGTCCGCGCATCGACTTGCTGCACCGACTGCACCACACCGCTGGCGCTGCTGGTGCCGAGCACGCTGAAGTCATTGGCATCGACACCGCTGACCGCCTCGTCGAAGGTCAGGGTGAAGCTGAGGCTGCGGTCGGTCGGCAATACCGGCCCGTCGACCACGATGCTGCTCGGCCGCGGCGCGCGGGCATCGACGAGGATGCCGCTGGTGTTGCCGACGTTGTTCAGGCCGGTCTGCGCATCGTTGCCGCGGGCGTCGCGGATGGTCGCGCCGTTGAGGTCGATACCGGAGGCGACAGTGAAGCTGCTGTTGCCGGCCATGCCGCTGGTGACATTGAGGCGGAACACCAGGGCGGTACCGCCCGAACCGGACAGGTAGTCGGCGTAGACCACGCGACCGTTGTCCAGGGTGATGGCCAGGCGTGGCGCGCCGTCACCGGTGTCCACCAGTACCGCTTCGCTGGTGTTGACGGTGAAGTCCAGCTGCGCACCGGCGACATAGGTGCCGGCCGGCGGAACGCCGACGCTGCTGACCGACGGCGCCACCCGGTCGATGCTGTAGCTGCTGCCGGCCAGGCCGCCGGTGATCGGGTTGCCCGCCACGTCGCTGATGCCGGTGCCGCTGGCGTTCAGGTCGAGGCGCACGTTGCCGGCGCCGGACAGGTTGTCGACGAGGATCACGTAGGTACGCCCGTTGACCTGCTGCACCGAGGCGATGCGGCCATTGGCGCTGCCGGTGAAGGCCAGGCTGAAGTCGGCGCTGTCCACCCCGGAGACGCTTTCGTCGAAGGTCACGGTGTAGCGCACCGAGCCGGCGTTGGTCGGCGTGGTGTCGACGCGGACGATATCGCTGACCTGTGGTGCGGTCGTGTCGATGACGATGCCGCTGCCGTTGCTGCCTGGATTGTTCAGCGCCAGGTTCAGCGCGTTGCCCGCGGCGTCACGGGCGGTGCCGCCGTTGAGGTCGATGCTGCCGCCCAGGGCGATGCCAGCGGCGGCGTTGTTGCCCGCCTGGATGGTGTAGGCGAAGACCAGCGCCGAGGTACCGGAGCCGGACACATACTCGGCATAACGGGTCACGCCGCCGATGTTCAGCGCCACCCGTGGCGTGCCGCTGCTGGTATCGATGATCACCGGCTCGCTGGTGTTCACGGTGAACTGCAGGACATCGCCGGCGTTGTAGGCGCCCGGCGCTGGCACGCCCACGGTGGCGACGCTCGGCGCCACGGCGTCGATCAGCACGCCATCGGTGGGCGGCAGGCCGTCGAGACCGAGTTGCGCATTGTTGCCGACGGCGTCGCGCAGGGTCGCACCGTTGAGCTCGATGGCCGAGCCGACGCTGATGCCGTTGCTGTCGAGCTGGCCGGTGCTGACGGTCAGGCGGAACAGCAAGGCGTTGCTGCCGGCCCCGGAAACGTACTCGGCCCAGGCAGTCTGGCCGTTGTCCAGGAGCACTTGCAGACGCGGCGAACCGTTGCTGGTGTTCAGCTGTACCACTTCGCTCAGGTGCACGGTGAAGTCGAGATTCTGGCCGGCGACATAGGTACCGTTGGCCGGCACGTCGACGCCAGTGACCTTCGGCACGTCGCGGTCGATGCTGTAGTTCACACCCACACGGCCACCCGGTACCAGGTTGCCGGCGGCATCGGCGATATCGGTACCCGGCTTGAGGTCCAGGCGCACGGTGCCGGTGCCGATCAGGCTGCTGACCTTGACGGTGAAGGTCTTGCCGTCCACCGCCGTCACGCTTTCGATACTGCCGGCGACGCTGCCGCCGAAGATCAGGTTGAAGTCGCTGATATCGACGTTGCCGACGTTCTCGCTGAAGGTCACGGTGTAGCTGACCGAGCCACTGTTGGTAGGGGTAGCGTCGACGCGGGTGATGTTGGTGGCGTATGGCGTGGTGGTGTCGACCAGCACGTTGCCGGTGTTGCCCACCGCGCCGAGGTTGAGGTTCAGGGCGTTGCCGGCCGGGTCATTGATATGACCGCCATTGAGGTCAAGGGTACCGTCGACCGCGATGCCGCCGCTGGCGGTGTCGCCGGACTGCACGGTGTACTGGAACACCAGTGCGCCGCCGTTCGCCCCGGAGACGTAGGTGGCGTAGCGGGTCACGCCACCCACGGTGAGCACCAGCCGCGGGGTACCGCCGGTGCTGTCGACCACCACGCCTTCGCTGGTGTTGACGGTGAAGCTGAGGACATCGCCGGCCTTGTAGCTGCCGTTCGCCGGCAGGCTGACGCTGTCTATCACCGGTACGACGGCATCGATGCGCACCCAGGTCTGGAAGGCATCGCTGGCCAATACACTGCTGGCGCCATTGCCTGCGGCGTCACGAATGGTGGTGGCGGCCAAATTGATTCGGTTGTTGATCCGGATGCCGTCGCTATCGCTCATACCGGCAGTCACTGGCAGGCGGAACACCAAGGTGTCGCTGCCGGAGCCAGACAGATAATTTGCGGGCAAGAAGAGCCCGGGCCCGCCGCCGCTCTGAATCATTACGAAGATGGATGGAACACCATCGACGTAGACCACTTCGTTCAGCTTCACGCTGATATCGATGTTCTCGCCGGCCACATAAATGTGCCCGTTGGACGGAGGCGTCACCTGGATCGGCATCGGTGTCGAATGGTCGACGGTGTAGACCGCACCGGTCAGGCCGCCGGTCACCCGGTTGTTGGCCTTGTCATAGACCGTGGCGTCGCTCCTGAGATCCAGTCCCAGCGTCCCGTCCCCACTCACATTGCCTACCTGAATCGTGTAGGTCCGGCCATCGATGCGGGTGATACCGGTGATCGTGCCCGACGCATTGCCGGTGGTCGTCAGGTTGAAGTCCGCTGCGTCCAGTCCGGTCACGTCCTCGTCGAAAGTCACGGTGTAGCCGAGGCTGGTCCTGTTGCTCAGCAGGGCATCGACATTGACGATACCGGTGACGCTTGGCGCCGTGGTATCCACCAGCACCGCGGTGGTGCTGCCGACGCTGTTCAGGGTCAGGTTCAGATCGTTGCCGGCGGCATCCTTGACGCTGCCGCCATTGAGGTCGAGGCTGCTGCCGACACTGATGCCATCGGCATCGGTTTCACCGGCCTGCACGGTGTACTGGAAGACCAGGGTCGAGCCACTGCTGCTGCCCGGTACCAGCGTGGCGTAGCGGGTAATCCCGCCGACATCCAGGGCCAGGCGCGGCGAACCGCTGGCGAATACCGCTTCGCTGGCGTTGACGGTGAAGCTCAGCACGTCGCCAGCCTTGTAACCGCCGTTGGCCGGCACGCTGACAGTGGCCACCGTCGGCACGATGCCATCCACCAGAATGCCACTGCTGCTGCCCGGAACGAGCGCCGTGGCGCTGTCGTTGCCGGCCAGGTCGCGCAGGCTGCCGCCGTTGAGCTGGATGCTGTTGCCCACGCTGATGCCGTTGCTGTCCTGCTGGCCGCTGGCGACCACCAGGCGGAACACCAGGGCGCTGGTGCCGCTGCCGGACACGTAGTCGGCATAGGCGGTGCCGCCGGTGTCGAGGGTCACTTCGATACGCGGCGTACCGCCCACGGTGACCGCTTCGCTGAAGTTGACGGTGAAGTCGAGGTTCTGCCCGAGGCGGTAGCTGGCATCGCCCGGCAGCACGATATTGCCGATGCTCGGCGCCACACCGTCGATCTGGATGGCCTGCTGGCCGGCCAGGGAACTGGCGCCGCCCAGGGTCGGCAGGGTCAGGATCGCCGCGTAGCCCTGGGTGCTCTGCAGCACCGCACCGTTCAACGACAGCCCCGTGGTGCTGGCGTAATCGAGGTCGCCGCTGACGTCGCCGGCCTGCACGGTGTAGCGGAAGGTCAGCTGGGTGGTGCCGGAGCCACTGACGTATACCGCCTCACGGTCGATCGCGCCGGTTTCCAGGAGCAGCCGCGGGCTGCCGCCGGTCAGGTCGACCACCACGTTGTTGTCGAAGTTGACCACGATGTCGATCTGGTCGCCGACCTTGTGCAGGCCATCGCTGCCCGGGGCCGCCACCACGCCGGTGACCTTCGGGTTGATCGGCGAGATGGTGATCGCCAGGACATCGACGTCGGTCTTGACACCGCCGCTGCCGCTGTAGCCCTGGTCGTCGCTCTCGAAGGTGATCGAGCCGGTACCGTTGTAGCCGGCCTGCGGTGTGAAGGTCAGGCCGTTCAGGGCGGCGTTGATTGCCGCCAGGGTGCCGGTGAAGACCATTGCCGTGTCGTTGCTGCCATCGCCGGTGGTGAAGCTCAGTCCGACGATCGAACCCAAGGTCATCTGCCCATTGACGGCGGTCAGGGACAGCTTCATGACGTTGCCGCCGATATCCACGTCGCTAATGGTGATCAGGTTGCCGTTGGCGCTGTTGAACACCAGCGAGCCGTCCTGCGGCACCGTCTGTGTCGCCGGCAGGTTGTTGACCGGCGCGTCGTTGACCGCGGCAATGACCAGCGAGATGTTGGCGTTGACCTGCAGCGGGCCGCCGCTGCCGGTGTTGCCGTTATCGTTGATCGAGATCGACATGGTCTTGACCCCGGTGGCGTTCGCCGCGCCGAGGTAGGTCAGGCGACCGTTGCTGACCAGGGTGTTGATGTCGGCGACGGTACCTTCCAGGGTGATGGCGTTGGTGCCGTTGTTGGTCACGGTCACCCCGCTGCTGGCGGTCGCGGTGAAGGTGCCGTTTCCGTTGGCCACGCTGAAGATCACCCGCACGCTGCCGCTGCCGGCGTCGACATCGCCGAAGGTGATGCCGGCCATGGACTTGGCCACGTCCTCGGTGACGTTGATGCTGACCGGGCCGCTGATGGTCGGCGCGTCGTTCACCGGGGTGATGTCGAGGGTCAGGTTGCGCGTGTCGGTGCCGACGCTGGTGGTGTCCAGGCTCAGGCCGAGGGTCACGCTGGTGTTGGAGTTCAACGCCGGCGTGTACTTCAGGCTGCCGGCGGCAATGAAGTTGTTGATCGCGGTCAGGGTACCGGTCAGGGTCAGCGCCGAACCGGTGCCGCCCACGGTGACGCCGCTGCCGCTGACGCCGCTGAGGTTGCCCGCGCCGACGGTCAGGGTCAGGGTGCCGCTGCTGGAGTCGACATCGCTGAGGATGATGCCGGTGACTGGCGACAGGCTGTCCTCGGTCACGCTGACGTTGGTCGGCGCGCTGATCACCGGCGCGTCGTTGACCGCGGTGAGGGTGACGTCGCGGGTCACCAGGAGGGAGTCCAGGCTGCCGTCGTTGACCTTGAACGATACGGTGCGGGTGGTGGTGGTCGGGGTGTCCGAGCCGTTGGTGTAGGTGATCGAACGCAGCGCTGCCTGGAACTGCGCCTGGGTCGCGCCGCCGGCGGAGGTCAGGGTCAGGATGCCGGTGGTGGCGTCCCAGGAACCGCTGATGTTGCCCATGGTCGCCGGGTCGTTGCTGAAGGCCAGGGTGTCTTCTCCAAGGACGTAGGTGCCGCCCAGGCTGACGGTGGCCGACGCGATGCCCGGACCGTCCGGGTCACTGATGACGATACCGCTGTCGATAGCCACCGGGGTGGAGGCGACGTTGTTGCCCTCGGTCCAGCCCACGCTGCCGCCGCTGCCGGTCAGCACTGGCGCATCGTTGGCCGCGGTGACCACCACGCTGGCGGTGTCGGTGGCGGTGGAGAAGGTGTTGCTGCCACCGAGGAGGCTGGTGACGTTCCAGCGGGTGCCCTGCTGGCCGAGGGTGCCGCTGGTCTGGTCCCAGGCGCGGTAGGTGATGGTGGCGGTCTCGCCATGCAGGCCATCCGGGACGAAACGCACGCGGTCGCCCGAGCGCAGCACCAGCGCGGAAGCATCCGAAGCGGTGCCGATGTCGGTCCAGGTGGTCCCGGCGTTGATGCTGTACTGCCATTTGCCGTAGGTGCTGGTCAGGCCGGTGATGGCCATGCCCTTGATGGCGCCGGTGTCGGCATCGGTCACGCCACCGAGCAGTGCGCTGACCGCGTCGCCGCTGTTGTTGGTGGCGGTGTCGCTGATGCCGGTCAGGCTCGGGTTGACCGGAGTCACCACCGGCGCATCGTTGACCGAAGTGACGACCAGGGTGGCCTGGGCAGAGCCGGTGGAGTACGCGGTGCTGCTGCCGTTGAAGGTAGTGTCGCCGGTATTCGGCGAGCCGTTGGTGGACGCCGCGCCGCTGGTGCGGTCCCAGGCACGGTAGGTGAAGGAGACGTTCTCGCCGTTGGCGTTGTCCGGGATGTAGCGGACCTGGCTGCTGGATGTCAGCAACAGCGCGCTGCTGGTCGAGACCGTGCCGAAGGCGGTCCAGGTGGTGCCATCGGTGGAGTACTCCCAGGTACCGCGACCGACGGTGGCGATCACGGCGATGCCGGAGGCGGCACCCGCGTCCGCGTCGGCATAGCTGGCGCCAGCCAGCACCGTGGAGACGGACACGGCGCTGCTGGTGGTGTTCTCGTTGGTCGAGGTGATCACGTACGGACCGCCGCTGAGGGTCGGCGCATCGTTGACCGGGACCAGGGTGACGATGCTGGCGGCGTTCACCGTAGTGGTATTGATGCCGCTGTTGAGGGTGCCGCCGCTGTCGCGCACGTTCGTCAGGGTGACGGTGCGCGAGGTGCCGCTCGGGGCATTGCTGTCGTTGCGATAAGCGATGTTGTTGACGATGGTCTGCGCGGTCGCGGTGGACAGCCCGGAGTGGGCCAGGCTCACGGTGGCGGTGCCGGAGCTGACCGAGACCGAAACGGTCGCGCCGTTGTTCAGGGTGACCAGGTTGGTGCCGTTGGTCAGGGTCACGTCGGAGCCGTCGATCACCAGCTTCTCCGAGGCGCCGTTGGCCAGGTTGGAGACGCTGATGGTCATCAGGATGATGCTCTGCGTGGACTCCACGGCGTTGATGCTGGCACCGCTGAACAGGGCCACGGCCGAACCGTCCTCGGTGAAGGTCGGGTTGGTGCCGGTGACGCTGACCACCGGCGCATCGTTGACCGCCAGGATATTGGCCGTGACCGTGGACACCGTGCTGGTGGTGCCGGTCTCGTCGGTCACCGTGATGCTGAGGGTGCGCGCGCTGGTGTTCGGCGTGGTGCTGTTGCTGTTGCTGTACTGCAGGCTGCGCACCAGCGCGGTCACCGCACTGGCGTCGGCGTTGGCATTGAGGGTGATCACCAGGGCGTTGCCGCTGGTGCCGCCGGTGAGCGTACCGATGGTGACACCGCCGTACTGCACGTTGCTGCCGGAGACGGAGATCTGCCCGGCGGCGCTGCCGACACTGAGGACCGACAGCACGTCCTCGTTGGTCACGGCGTTGCCGGTGACCGCGACGCGCACGTTGCCGCCGTTGAAGTTGGCCGAGTCGGCGTCGGTGACCGTGGCGTTGTTGCTTCCGTCGATGAGGATGCCACTGGTCTTCTCGAGGTAGTTGACCGCGTCGCCATTGAGGTTGGCGATCACCGGCGCCGCCAGGTTGGCCGCGGTGAAGTTCAGCGTGGTGTTGTCGCTGATGCCCTGGAACACGATGCCGGCGCTGTCGACGAAGGTCTTCGAGTCGATGCGCACCGCATAGCTGACACCGCCGACCAGGGTGATCGACGGATCGATGGTCCAGGTGGTGCCGGAGCCGGTGATCTGGCCACTGCCGACCGGGATGGTCTCGACGGTCTGGTTGTCCGAGGTGCGGACGATGTAGATGTTGCCGGTGCCTTTGCTCACCGATTCAGTGAACGTCAGCACGATATTGGCGCCCGGGCTGACACCGGTGGCATTGTCGCTCGGGGTGGAGCTTTGCAGCGCAGGTGGACGATCGGTCTGCAGCAGGAGGTTGCCGGAACTGCCGTTGGTGGCGAAGAAGATATCCACGTCGCCGTCGCCATCGAAGTCGCCGACCCGGTAGTTGCTACCGGTGTGGTCGGCCAGGCTCAGACCGTTGAAGGGCGACGAGCCCAGGGCCACGATGCTGAATGTACCATCGCCGTTGCTGCGCGCGTACTGGAACGGGCTGCTGGTGTTGGCGGTCTGGTAGAGGATGTCGGCATCGCCGTCGCCATCGAAGTCACCCACCAGCATCCGGCCGTTGAAGGTCGGAGCGGGGAACGTGGTGGTGGACTGGGTGCTGAAGCTGGCGCCATCGTTGCGCAGGTAGGTACCGGTGCCGCCGCTCACGGCGGCGAGGATGTCGAGGTCGCCGTCGCCATCGAAGTCGGCCACGTAGTAGTTGTTGCCCGCATGGTCAGGCAGGGCCAGACCGGCGAATGGCGAGCTGCCGAAGCTGACGTTGGTAAAGGTACCGTCGCCGTTGCTGCGGTAATAACCCCAGGGACTGCCACTGCCGGCGGTCTGGTAGAGGATGTCGGCGTCACCGTCACGATCGAAATCACCCACGACCATGCGTGAGTTGAACCCGGGCGCGGGGAAGTTCGCGCTGGACTGGCTGCTGAAGGTTCCACCATCGTTGCGGAAGTACTGCCCGGTGCCGCCGTTGGCCCCCACCAGCACGTCGACGTCACCGTCACCGTCGAAGTCGCCGACGAAGTAGTTGGTGCCCGAGGCATCGGGCAGGCTCAGCCCGGCGAACGGCGATTGCCCCAGGGACAGTTGGGTGAAGTTGCCATTGCCGTCGCTGCGCGCATAGGCGAATGGACTGCTGGTGCCGGCGGTCTGGTAGAGAATGTCGGTATCGCCATCGCCATCGAAGTCGCCGACGATGGTCCGCCCGGCGTTGGTGATGGTGGTGCCCAGCGGCGTGTTGCCGATGGTCCAGGAGCTGGCCAGGACACCCTCGTAGCCGGCCACCGCCAGGGCGGAGGTCTGGATCTGTCCGCTGCTGCGCTCCAGGCTCCAGTTGCCGCCCAGCGCCGCGGCACCGGTATCGTCCGCGGAGGCCGCGACGTCGGCACCGGTGATCTGCGCCAGCGCGTCGATGAAGGCCTGGCCCTGGTTGCTGTCGCCGACCTTGCAGCCGTAGAGCATCAGGTCGCCATCGGCCTTGAGCGCGGCCCCGATGCTTTCCAGCGCGGCGCTGTGCTGGGCGAGGTTGCTTTGCGCCAGCCAGACATTGCCGGCCTGCACCGTGCCGTCCGCACCGTGGGACAGCAGGTGGATGGCGTCGAGGTTTTCGCGGCCCTTGAGGTAGTCGGCCATCTGCTGCAGGCCGTCCTTGCTCGGGTCGAGCACGACGATCTCGGCATTGGGCGACAGGCCGGTGAGCATCTGGTTGACATTGCCGACCTGGCCGTCGACGAACACCACTTCCTGGCGCTGGCTGCTGTCGCTGCTGCTGGCGCGGGTGTCGGCGCTGGCGGCGGCCGGGCTGGCGTTGTCAGCGGAGGTGCTGTCCTTGGCCGGCTCGGCGGTGGCCTGGTCGGCCTCCTGCGCGACCACGGCCACGGACGCATCGAACATGATTCGCGGTTCGAGGGCCACCAGCAAGGGTGCGGCGCCGGGCTCGGCGGGCGGCACTTGCGGGGCTGGCTTGCGCGAGAAACGTTCGATGAATTTCATGGTGCACCTCCTGGTATACGTCCGCCCGGCACAGGCTGGCCGGGCGCACAGAATAAGTGGCGGCCCCCTGGGAGGCCGCCGGTTATCGCTATCAGTTGCGCGTAGGGAACAGACCTTCGGTCGCGATGATGAAGGTCACGGTGAGGAACGGGTTGCGCAGCCCGACCGGCTGGGAGCCGCCGGCGATGCCGACGCTCTGCTGGCTCAGTGTTACGTTCGGAGCCGCGGCGACGTACAGGTTCACCGGGTTGCCGTCCTTGTCGGTCGCCGCGCCGAACGACGTACCAGCGCCTGGGCTGGGGAGGTTGGCCTCGGCAGTGGAGACCCCCAGCGGGTGCACGTGCATCGGCATCTGCGAGGAGAGCAGCGTGACCGATTCGTAACCCGACGCTTCACCCAGGACCATAGGGCTCAGGCCTGGGCCCTGGCCCTGATGGACCGGGCTGCGACCGCGGAAATCAGGCAGGCCGAAGGTGGACTGGCCATTGCCGCCGAAGGTGGTCCCGAGGATGGAGAACAGCGCCGTGTTCTGCGAAATCGACAACAGCTGGCCGCTGCACATGGCATAACCGCGAGGCGCAAAGTTGCCGCCGAACATCTTGATCTCGCCGAGGTAGGGTTCGCTCATCGGATGCTTCCTTGTTGTTAACTTGCGTTGTTGGAAAAAACGTTCACGCGGTTGCGCTGACTTCCCGATGGATCACCGCCTCGAGGATGTGCCGGCCATCCGGATCGGGCAGAAGCGGTGTCATCAACAGATCCCAGTGCCGCCCGTCAGGCCCGAACAGGCGATACACCTCCTGCATCATGGCGACGCCGAGCGGCAGGGCGATCATCAGGGAGTAGCATTCGAAGCGGTCATTCATCGCCACGCCCTCGCGCACATCGACGAGGGTGACGCGGATGCCCTGCTCCGGCGCGACCTGCAGGACGAAGCCCGCGGGGTCGGCATCGGCCAGGTCGGCACGGGATGGAATGGCACTGGGAATCGGGTTCATGAAGCGATCCTCGAAGCGCCGCGAGCTTCGCGGCGCATGCGCAGGTAGACCCCGGATTCCTTGATGACCTGGAAGCCGAGACGGGCGTAGAGACGCTGCGCGGGGTTGTAGGTTTCCACCGACAGTTCGATCGCCAGGCCCTGTTCGTCGGCACGGCCGATCAGCGGCTGCAGCAATGCGCTGCCGATGCCCTGGCTCTGCCATTCTGGCAGCAGCGCGATATCGATGAGATTGAGCGTGGTCTGGCCCCAGAACAGATAGAGACGGCCGATGGCCTGCCCCTGGTGCTCGATGATGAAGAACTCGCCGTCGGCGAAGTGGGCCTGGTAGTAGGTGTGCTGGGCGTTGAACTGCTGGTGGAGGAAAGCTGCGATCTGCTCGGTGGGCCAGCCGCTATGGGACATTTCTTCGGCCCGCGTGCCAGCGTACAGGCGTTCGATGAAAGCCATATCGTCTGGATGCAAGGCACGGAGTGTCACAGCATACTTCGACATCAAAGCAAACTTCCCTGTAAGTGAAACTTTGTGGGCCAACTATTTATGTGACGAACATCACAGCAACATGCATGGCTAATTGACAGCAGATTACCTCAATTGCCTTACAATCACACTACTAAAATCCACTTTCTCGCACCCCGATCGCCGCCATGCGTCGCCATGCCGCCGACAGCAGCGATTCGCCCTCTCCGTCAAGCACGACGAGGCCTCGCAGCGGATGGCCAATGGCCCCCGAGGCATCCTTCCCGAGCACGAACTGCGCGCCATATTGCGCTTGCAACGGTTGTGCCCTTTTCTCTTCATCACGTCTTATTGCAATAGGACCCTTGTGATCGGAAACGAGGGATTCCTGATCGATATAAGAAACGCCATTGGCATCAACTTCTTCAAGCGTTACCGCAATTGAATGGCGCAATACATCGTCGGCGACAAAGTGCCCGGTAGTTCCCGGCGTCACCCGCCACAAGTCCGCCTCCGCCAGATAGCCACGCAGGCGCAGCCCCTCGCTGGTGATCTGCGCCAACGGCAGCTCGGCACTGACCCAGCGGCCCGGCGTGAGGCTGTCGGCCAGGTCGCGCACGCTGCCGGCATGCGGCGCGCGCAGGTTGAGGCGTTCGCGCTGCGCGGCCAGGCCGCGGTATTCGGCCAGCGACTCGGCGAGGCGCTGTTCGAGAATGCCGCTGTCGGCGGCGGTGCTGCTGCGGCTGGACTGGCGACGCAACTGCAATTGCAGGATCTCGATCTCGCGCCGGGTGATGCTCAGGCGCGACTCCAGGTCGGGCGACTCCAGCTCCACTAGCACCTGGTTCTCCGCCACCTGCTCGCCATCCTTCACCAGCACCTGGCGGATCCGCGCCGCCGCCGGTGCATGCAGGGCACTGACCCGCGAGGCTTCGAGCATCGCCGGCACTTCCACGCCGCTGCGCCATGGCACCAGCAGCACCGCCAGCAAAGCCAGCAGGCCGCCACCGAGGAACAGCACCTTGCGCGGATGGGCCTGCTCGCGGTGCTGCCACCAGTGCCCCATTTCCTTGAAGATCGGCAGGAAGATGAACCAGACCAGCTCGACCATCATCAGGAAGATGCCCAGCACCTTGAAGAACATGTGGTAGACCGCCAGGGCGATGCCGAAGAACAGCACCGCGCGCCACAGCCAGGAGGCATAGCCCCAGCACAGCAGGCGTTTGCGCAGCGCCGGCGACCAGCGCTCCGGCGCCGCCTCGCCATAGCCGAACAGGGTCTCGCGCAGGTGCCAGCGGCACAGGGCGTAGCCGCGGCCCTGGAGGTTGTCGACGCCCCACAGGTCGCTGAGCAGGAAGTAGCCGTCGAAACGCATCAGCGGGTTGACGTTGATCAGCACCGTGGTGATCCAGGTGGCGCTGGCCAGCATGAACGCCGCCGTGCGCCCTGCCCCATCGGGCAGCAGCGACCAGGCGAGCAAGGCGATGCAGGCCAGGAGCATTTCCGCGAGGACCCCGCCGGCGCCGATCAGCAGGCGGGTACGCCGGTCCTGCACGCGCCAGGCGTCACTGACATCGGTGTAGAGCATCGGCAGCAGGACCATGAACGCCACGCCCATGCTCGGTACCCGGCAACCGGCGCGCTTGGCCATGTAGGCATGACCGAATTCATGGCAGAGCTTGGCGAAGCCCAGGGCGATGGCGAACGCCGCCGCGCCGCCGAGGCTGAGCAGTTGCGGGAAGGTAGCGAGGAAGCGCTCCCAGTCGCGCATCACCAGGAAGGCGCCGAGCAGCAGCACCAGCGGCAGGCCGAAACGCAGCAGGTTCGGACCGAAGCGCTCGAGCCACGGCCAGGTGCGATTGAGAAAGGCATCCGGCCGCCACAGCGGAATGCGGAAGAACAGGTACTTGTGCAGGACCTGCGTCCACAGGCCCTGGCGCCGGCTGGCCGCCTTGTCCGCGTAGCTGGCGCTCTGCTCGGGATCGCCGCCGCTGATCAGGTCGTGGCCGCGCAGGAACTTGAGCAGCTCGTCCAGCGCCTGCGGGGTCAGCGGCGCGCCGGGCTCGCCATTGGCCGCCTTGAGCACCTGCAGGGCATCGCCCAGGGCCCAGTGGCGCAGCAGGCGCATGGCCGGCGCGCCGAGCTTGAAGTACTTGCCGCGCAGCGGATCGGCCAGGGTCCATTGCGGCGAGCCGTCCAGTCCCGGTGTCGCCACCGAGAGCTGCAGGTCAGGGCGCAGCGCCGGGAGCATCACAGGCCCACCGCCTGGCGCAGGGCCGCCAGCGGCCGGCGCAGCAGATACAGGGCCAGTGGCGCGCGTTCGCCGAACAGCTTGGCGGTACCGCGCAGGCCGATGCGCGGCGGCGCGTTGTCGAAGGCGGCGTCGAGACGATAGGCCAGCTGGCCGGCCGCGGTGCTCTGCGCCTGGTACGCGGCGCGCTCCAGGGTGGCGCTGTGGCGGTTCAGCGGATCGCTGTCGAGGAACAGGGCGACTTCGGCGCCGTTGTCCAGGCCAATGGCGTCGGCCACCGGCAGCTCGATGCGCAGCTCGGCCTGGGCCGGGTCGGCGATGTCCATCAGGCGCTCGCCGGTGCGTACCGGCTTGCCGATGAAACGCTGGGCATCGGCGAACACCGCGATACCGTCGCGCTCGGCGCGGACTTCACTGCGCGCAAGCAGGTCGCGGGCGTAATCGCGCTCGGCGCGTTTCTGCTCGACCCGGGCCGCCAGCAGGTCCAGGCGGGCGCTGGAATCGGTATCGGAAAATGCCCGCTGGGTGTTGGCCTTGAGCTCCGCCTCGGCCACACCCAGGGTGCGCTCGGCGACGTCGGCCTGGGCCTTGAGGCTGGTGGCGTCGAAGCGCACCAGCACCTGCCCGGCCTGCACCGGCTGGTTGGGCTTGACCAGGAATTCGGCGACCACGCCGTCCAGCGGCGCGGCGACCACCTGGCCGTTGCGCGGCACCACTTCCGCCGGCGCCAGCACCGACTGTCGCACCGGCACCAGCAGCGCCAGCAGCAGCGCGCCGGCCAGTGCCCAACGGGTCCGTGCCGGCCAACGCAAGCGCCAGGGCTTGCCAGGCTGCAGGGCACGCCAGGCATGGCTGTAGCAGTCGCCCAACTGAGCCAGGAGGACCTGCTCGGCGTCGCTCCAGGGGGTGTCGCGGGCCAGCCAGAGACCGCCGAACACCTGGTCGTCGCGGTCCTTGAGCGGCAGCCAGAAGGCGTAGGGCGCCGACAGTGCCTGCCAGTCGTCGCGGCTGGCCTGGTCGACGCTCTCCGGCGGCACCGCGCCAGGCAGGGCAAAACGCTCGCCGGCGGCGAGACGCGCGGCCATGCGTTCGATGAACACCACGAACGGCGCGTTCGGCTCGACCATGCTGATGCCGGTCAGCGCGCGCACCTTGCCGGCGATCAGCAACGCGCCGTGGCGGTAGCCGAACAGCGCCTGGCTGTCGTTGACCATGCTGAAGGCCAGCACCTCGGTGGACGCGGCGGCGCGAGCCTGGCGCTCCAGCTTGAGGTAGTGCGCCAGCAGTTGTTCGAGGGCGCCGGGGACGGGAGCGTTCATTGCGGCTCCGCGAAGTGCGCGCTGCCACTCATCCCGGCCAGCAGGCCCGGAGTGTTGGCCGGCACGCTGGCGATCAGCAGGAGGGTCTGGCTGCCTTCGTCGATGCGCGCGCCGAGGCGCTTGACCACCGCCTCGATCGGCTTGCCGGTTTCATCGGGAACGAAGCTGAAGGTCTGCTCGGGCTTGAGCTTGCCGAGCCAGCGCGACGGCACCAGCAGGTGGATTTCCAGGGAGCGGTTGTCGACGATCTCCAGCAGCGCAGCGCCGCTGGCCACGCTTTCGTGGGCCTGCACGCGGCGCGCGACCACCTGGCCATCGAACGGCGCCTTGACCTGGCAACGCTGCACCTGCACCTGGTAGACCTGGGATTCGGCCTGGGCCTGGGCCTGACGGGCCTCGGCCAGGGCCACTTCGAAACGGCCGACGGAGTTCAGCGCCGCCAGTTGCTGCTTGTTGCGCAGCTCTTCACGGGCAGCGCGCACGGCGGCGCCGGAGGCATTGGCCTGGGCCTGGTAGGCGCTGCAGTCGAAGCGCACCAGCACATCGCCCTTGCTGAACGACTGGCCCTCGGCATAGGGCATTTCCACCACCCGCCCGGGCAGCTCGCTGGCCAGCACCGCCTGGGAACGCGCGCGCAGTACACCACGAACCTCGCTGGCGGCAGAGGTGGCGCCATCGAGCAAGGGATCGCCCTCGGTCGCGGCCTGGGCCACACCACTGATCAAGGCCAACGCCGCCCACCACACTGCCTGCTTCATCTTGCTACGTCCCTGTAAGGTCTGGATTGTGTCAATTGGATATCGGCCGCCGACTGGCGAACCTGAATCGCCGTTGGTCAGTGCCGGCGATAGCTTTTCTGGCCGCCTGGTGTCAGGCAGTACACCCCGCCCCGGGGGCCGGTGCAGAAGGTCCCCGATGCGCAGCTGCACTCAGTGCTGGCACCTTGCAATGATTGCGCCACTGGCCGCGGGTTGCGGTTGCCGGTGTAGGCGCTGCAGCTTTTCTTCGAGGCGCTGAGCGAACCGTCATTGCACAGGAAGGCATCGCCGGCGCAGCCCGCGATACCGCCCTTGCGCCCGGAACAGGGCGTATTGCCTCCCCAGGAGGCGTTGGCGAGGAAAATCAGGGCCAGGCTCAGGCCGGCGAGAAAAGAGAAGCGCGTCACAAAAATGACTCGTAAAAAGATGGCCGGATGCTATCAATGTTTTTCACGGGCCGGAAGCGCTCCACTCGTCGGTTTCATGAAGATTGCGGGATCGTTGTGTCGAACGGTGACAGCGCCAGACGACCAGAAGAACAGACACCCCCACCCCGGAGTCATCCAGATGAACAACGATCGCAAGCACCCGGTGGTCACCCGGCGGGAATGGCTCGGCGCCCGCCGCCAGTTGCTCCTGCATGAAAAGGCCTTCACCCATCAACGCGACGAACTCAGCGCCGCGCGCCGCGCCCTGCCCTGGGTCAAGGTGGAAGAGCACTACCGTTTCCAGGGCGCCGAGGGTGAGGTCGACCTGGCCGGGCTGTTCGCCGGGCGCAGCCAGTTGCTGGTCTATCACTTCATGTTCGCCGATGGCTGGGACGAAGGCTGTCCTGGCTGTTCGTTCCTTGCCGACCATTTCGATGGCGCCAACCTGCACCTGGCCCACCATGATGTTTCGCTGGTGGCGGTATCGCGGGCGCCCTACCCGGAGTTCCAGGCGTTTCGCCAGCGCATGGGCTGGCGCTTCCCCTGGGTGTCGTCCCATGGCAGCAGCTTCAACCGGGATTTCGGCGTGACACCGGCGGCCGAAGGTGCCGAGTACAACTATGAGCCCTATGCGGGCAACGAGACCGAGCTGCCCGGGCTCAGCGTGTTCTGTCGTGACGAGGCCGGCGAGATTTTCCATACCTATTCCAGCTATGCCCGTGGCCTGGACATCCTGGTAGGCACCTACAACTTCCTCGACCTGATGCCCAAGGGCCGGAACGAGGACGGCACGATGGACTGGGTGCGGCACCATGATCGCTACGAGGGCCCCCCGGGGCAGAAGCCCTGCTGTCATTGACGCCTGTGCGATAGGCATGGGTATCTACACAACTTTGACGGCCTGGCGGGAAACCGCATAAAGGTCGCCAGGTGCCTGTCTTGAGCCTTGCAGCGCCCTCCAGATCGAGCGCCGCCCGCGCGGCGCATCGCGGGCTGCGCCCGCTCCCACATCTTTTGCAACGTGCCATGGCCTGTTGGATTTGAGTTGTCAGCCTTTGTTTTTTCGGCGATGCATCGCGGGGAGGCTGTTGGGCTCGACTCGGTATCGAGTCGAACCAACAAGGCGGCCAACCATGGCCTGTCAGCCATAGGTACGTTGCAACAAATGTGGGAGCGGGCGTAGCCCGCGATGCGCCGCGCGGGCGGCGCTCGATCTTGAGGGCGCTGCAAGACTCAAGACAGGCACCTGGCGGCCTTGATGCGGTTTCCGCCAGGTTTTCAGAGATGTGTAGATACCTATGCCAACGGGGCCGCTTTGCGCTCTTTGCATTTCTTGCCGCATCCAGCCCGAGCGCTTCTAATACGCTCTTTTGCCCCAAGGCCCCTCGCGCATGTCCGCCTCCTCCCTGCACGTCCTGATCATTGGCTACGTCTGGCCCGAGCCCAACTCCTCTGGATGAAGCACAACATCTGGCCGATGGCCCGCCGCCGCCTGCTCGAAGCCCGCTATGACTGGCACTGGCACAGCAGCGCGCTGGTCGAGCGCATCGAGCAGACCCTGACGCAGCTGGCCGACCAGCGCCTGTACAACTTCACCGGGGCCATGCTGCGTCATCACCAGCACAAGAACACCAGGGACATGGCGCAGTGAATCGAGGCGAAGAACCGCGTCAGTGGCGCCGACGCAGCAGATAGGTGTCCATGATCCAGCCCTTGCGCGCCCGCGCCTGCTCGCGGGCGGCGAGGATCCGCGCCTTGACCTCGCGCAGCGGCCCGCTGATCAGGATCTCGTCCGCACTGCCCAGGTAGGCACCCCAGTAGATGTCCAGGTCGGGGTCGTCTAGTTCGGCGAAGGCGCACTGGCCGTCGAGCATCACCAGCACGTTGTCGATCCTCGCCACCTCGGCCAGGCGCCTGCCGGGGAGGATCTGCAGCGGCTCGCCGATCCGGTTCAGCGGGACCCGGTGACGGGCCGCCAGCGCCTGCACGCTGCTGATCCCGGGAATGACCTCGAGGGTGAAGGCCTGCTCGTCGATCAGTTCGAGGATGCGCAGGGTGCTGTCGTACAGCCCCGGCTCGCCCCAGAGCAGGAAGGCGCCGCACTCCCCCTCGCCGAGCTCGTCGGCGATCAGCCGGCCATACAGCGCCGCCCGCTGGCGGTGCCAGTCGCGCACCGCGCCCTGGTAGTCGGCGGCCGCGCCGTCGCGCCGCGGATCATCGACCTGGACCAGGCGGTAGGGACGCTTGACCAGTTGCTCCAGCAACGCCTTGCGCAGGTGCAGCATGTCGTCGTTGCTCTGGTGCTTGTCGAGCACGAAGAAGACATCCGCGCGGTTCAGCGCATCGACGGCTTCCAGGGTGATCTGGCGCGGGTTGCCCGGGCCGATGCCGATCAACAGCAGGTGTTTCATGGACGAACTCCCGAAATGCAGCGGCCCATTGTCGACGCAGCGGGCGCAGTTTTACCAGATCGAGAAGTTGTAGCTGACGATGACCCGGGTTTCGTCCATGTCGCGGGCGAAACGTTCGTAGTTGCTGCGATAGGTGGAATTGCGCAGGCGCACGCTGAGGTCCTTGAACGTGCCGCCCTGGACCTGGTACTTCAGCTCGCTGTCGCGCTCCCATTCCCTGCCTTCGGCGAGGCTGCCGGGGACCTGGATATCTTCGCCGCTGATGTAGCGGGTGAAGAAGCTCAGGCCGTTCACCCCCATCGCCTTGAAATCGTAGTCGTAGCGCAGTTGCCAGGAGCGTTCCCGGGCCGCGGCGAAGTCGTTGACCTGGGCATAGTTGACCAGGTACGGGTTGCTGCCATCCAGATACGGCATGGCGCTGTCGCCGAACATGCGCTGCCAGCCCGCGCTGATCCGGTGTCCGCCAAGGCTGTAGGCGAGCATGCCGCTGAAGGCGCGGTGGTCGATCGCGCCGGCACGGGCACGGCCGATGTCGTCGCTCCTGATCAGGCGCAGGTCAGCGGACAGGCTGCCGACGCTCAACGGCTGGCTGGCGACCAGGCCGAGGAAATGCTGACGATAGATGTTCTCCAGCTTCGCCACCTGGTACTGGGCGCTGATGCGCTCGTTGACCCGGTAGTCGACCCCGGCCAGGTCGAAATGATCGGCACGGGTGTCGCAGGCGTAGCGCTTGTTCTTGCAGTGCACGCGAATGTCCTGGGCATCAGTGGAGTCGCGGGCGGTGTACCGGTCCAGGCGGGTCAGGTTGAAACGCACATCGCGCACTTCTTCCGAGGTCAGCGACGCGCCATGGAACATCGTCGGCAGCAGGCGGCCGTCGTTGTACTTGAGCAAGGGCATGTCAGGCAGCATCGCGCCGTACTTCAGCACGGTCCGCGAGATCCGCACTTTCCCGGCCACGCCGAGTTTGGCGTACTGATCCACCGAGTGTCGCGGATCATCGCCACGGGAGGGCAGCAGGCCACTGTTGCTGTCGGCGGGACTTGAATCGAGTTTCAGCCCATACATGCCCAGTGCGTCGACGCCGAATCCCACGGTCCCTTCGGTATAACCGGAACGCACGTCGAGAATAAAACCCTGCGCCCATTCTTCGCGTTTCGAGGCGCCCTGCGCGGAACTGCTGTGCCCATCGCGAAAGTCGCGATTGAAGTAAACATTGCGTGCCTCGAGGCGCGCGCTGCTGTCTTGGATAAAACCACCGGCCTGCGCCGAAACAGCGCCGAACAGCCCCGCCAGGCCACATAGCGCGCGCCCGGAAGAGCAGGAAAAAGGGACAAACATGAGGACCACGAATCCGAATAAGAAACCAACAAGCCGCCCCGTCGCAACAGCCGGGGCGATGATCGCCGCCGCTTCGCGCACGACGCCTGCCGATTATCCGCGAGCGCTCTGCCCCGGGCCATTGGACCATGGTCGCAGCACCCGGTAACGGCCTCCGCTTAATACTCAGGGAAGACGAACATGAGCAAGTTTGAAAGTTCCCGGCGCGGCCTCATAAAAGTTTGCTGTTAGTCCATGAGCCGTTGGCTACACTGTTAACTATGCTGTTATTACAGCCCCTGTGGACCCCGTGTTATTCGCGTCGATCATCTCGCGCCGCGCGGCGTCCACTGCCGATAAAGGAGTGATTACCGTGTCCAGACTTGCAGAGTTTCGTGCCGCCGAAAAAGCCCTTCAGGAACAGCTCGCACAACTGGAGGCAATGAAAAAGGACGCCGGCCTTAAACGTGAAATCGAATTCGAACAGAAACTTGTCGCGCTGATGAAAAGCTATGACAAGGGCCTGCGCGACATCATCGCCATCCTCGATCCGGCCACGGTCGGCAAGGCCGTGCCCAAGGCGCCGAAACAACGCCGCGCGCGGGTGGTGAAAGTCTATGAAAACCCGCACACCGGTGAACTGATCGAGACCAAGGGTGGCAACCATCGCGGCCTGAAAGCCTGGAAAGAACAGTACGGCGGACCAACGGTAGAAAGCTGGTTGCGCAAATGAGTTTCGCTTCACATATTTTTCACAAGCGCTGGATCAGGATGAAGGCTGCTAAAGGACTAGCGCCCCATGCGCCCGCTTCGGCGGGCTTCTAATTCAAACGCCCCGTGAGCCTCGGCCACGGGGCGTTGTCGTTTGCGCAATTGATTCAGTTCCGTATGATGGCCGCCTGATTGTTCCGCCGGCGTCACTGGCGTCGGCCTCTACTGCGGAGTGCCCATGAGCCTGCAAGATCTCGATACCCTCCCTGGCGTCACCGCGCAACCCGATGCCGCCACCGCCAACTTCGTCTTCAACCACACCATGCTGCGGGTCAAGGACATCACCAGGTCCCTGGACTTCTACACCCGCGTGCTGGGTTTCAGCCTGGTGGAGAAGCGCGATTTCCCGGAAGCGGAATTCAGCCTGTACTTCCTCGCCCTGGTGGACAAGGCGCAGATCCCCGCGGATGCGGCCAAGCGTACCGAGTGGATGAAATCGATCCCCGGCATTCTCGAACTGACCCATAACCATGGCACCGAGAACGACCCGGCGTTCGCCTATCACAACGGCAATACCGACCCGCGCGGCTTTGGCCATATCTGCATTGCCGTGCCGGATATCCGGGCCGCCTGCGCGCGTTTCGAAGAACTGGGCGTGCCGTTCCAGAAGCGCCTGAGCGACGGGCGCATGAAGCACCTGGCGTTCATCAAGGACCCGGATGAGTACTGGGTCGAGATCATCCAGCCGACCGAGTTCTGATAAACGAAAAATGCCGCGATCATCGCGGCATTTTTGTTGGTGTCATGTGGTGTCGCCACTGGCCTCATCGCTGGCGACGCCAGCGCCCACAGGTTCCATCCCGGGGCAGGCACAAAACCCTGTGGGAGTCCGCAGACATTCAGGGATTACTCCGTCCGCCAGGCCGCCACCAGCGCCTCGCCCCGCCCCCGCGTCGCCAGGCAGTAATACAGCGGCAGCGTCACCACCAGGCCCACCAGCCACGACAGGTCCGCCCCCTCCACCAGGTTGGCGTAAGGGCCGACATACAGCGACGTGTTGGCGAACGGCAACTGCACCAGGATGCCGCAGGCATAGGCGATGATCGCGTGCAGGTTGAAGCGCCCGTAGATCCCGCCATCGGCGGCGAAGATCGAGGCGATGTCGTAGTTGCCACGCTTGATCAGGTAGAAGTCGATCAGGTTGATCGACGCCCACGGCACCAGCACCAGCAGCAGCGCCAGGATCAGGCCGATGAAGTGGCCGATGAAGTCCGAGCTCGCGCTCAGTGCGGTCAGGCAGCACCCCAGCAGGATCACCCCGGCGAGGATCACCCGCACCTTGATGCTCGGCGTCCAGGCACTGGCGAAGGTCTGGATCGCGGTGACGATGGAAAGCACCGCGCCGTACAGGTTCAGGGCGTTGTGACTGATGATGTTGAGCAGGAACAGCACCATCAGGATCGGCCCCAGCCAGCCGGTGGCCTGCTTCACCGCATCCATTGCCTCGGTGCCTTCAGGAACGCAGAGCACGGCAATGGCACCGAAACTGAAGCAGAGGATGGTGCCCAGGGTCGCACCGCAATAGGTGGCCCAGAACGGCTTGGCGATCCCCACTTCACGGGGCAGGTAGCGCGAGTAGTCGGAGGTATACGGCGAGAAGCTGATCTGCCAGATCACCCCCAGCGACAGCGTGGCGATCCAGCCGGACAGGTTGAAGCCCCCGCGGCTGAAGAAGTCCGCCGGCAGGTCCTGGGCGAACAGCATGATGAAGCCGGCCAGCAGGGCCGAACCCATCACCCAGGTGCCGATGCGGTTCAGGGTATGGATGAAGCGATAGCCGATGACGCCGATGGCGGTGGCGCTCAGGGCACCGAGGATGATCGCCGTGGGCATCGGTACGCTCGGGGCGATGCCATGGATCGACTTGCCCGCCAGGACGATGTTGGAAATGAAGAAGCCGACATAGATCAGCGCGGTGAAGAACACGATCAGCAACGCGCCGTAGCGACCGAACTGACCGCGGCTCTGCACCATCTGCGGAATCCCCAGCTGCGGCCCCTGGGCCGAGGCCAGGGCGATGACGATACCGCCGAGCAGATGGCCGAGGACGATGGCCAGCAGGCCCCAGACCAGGTTGAGGTGGAACACCTGGACCACCATGGCCCCGGTGACGATCGGCAGTGGCGCGATATTGGTGCTGAACCACAGCGTGAACAGATCCCGCGCCTTCCCATGGCGCTCTGCTGGCGGTACGTAATCGACCGTATGGTTCTCGATCAACTGGTGTTGCGAAGACGGTTGGGACATGGGCAAAAAGCTCGAAAGGTTCTGTTTTTATCTTTGTAGGAAACCGCTTGCGGCACACGGCAGGCGGCGTCGAAGCTGAAGACCATATTATGGTATTCCAATATTTTGACAACACTGATTCGCTGTTTTGCCGACCAACTGATCTGCCTTGCCCACCCTCCCCGCGCCCGCCCTTTTGCCGCCAGGCCCCGTAATCATTGGCCTCGAGCTGAATCGACACGTTCGTCAGGGGCGAAAGATTCCTCTTGCAAATTAGGTATTACGGTATACCATCAGACACATCAACGATAAAAACGCGGACCAAACCGCTGTATCCGAGGACCACGCCATGATCGACGCAACCGTCTACAAGAACGTTCTGGGCTCCTTCCCGTCCGGCGTCACTGTCATCACCACCCTGGACGACGACGGCCAGATCGTCGGTCTGACCGCCAGTGCCTTCAGCTCCCTGTCGATGGAGCCGCCGCTGGTGCTGTTCTGCCCCAACTACAGCTCCGATTCCTACCCCGTGCTGATCCGCAACAAGCGCTTCGCCATCCACCTGCTCTCCGGCCAGCAACAGGCCGAGGCCTATGCCTTCGCGAAGAAGGGCAAGGACAAGGCCCAGGGCATTGAGTGGACCCTGAGCGCGCTGGGCAATCCATTGCTGGCCAATGCCACCGCGATCATCGAGTGCGAGCTGTGGCGCGAATACGAAGGTGGCGATCACGCCATCATGGTCGGCGCGGTGAAGAACCTGATCGTTCCGGCGGAGGCCCCCAGCCCGCTGGTCTACTGCCGCGGCAAGATGGCCAGCCTGCCGGCCTTCGCCTGAGCCCCTATTCTGGTGACAGGTGCCGCCTGTCCGTCCCGTCAGCTGTCGCCCGATCCGCCGGGCGACCGATAACAAGAGCCGAGGAAACGCCTCATGAAATTTTCGTTGTTCGTGCACATGGAACGCTGGGATGAACAGGTCAGCCACCGGCAGCTGTTCGAAGACCTGACCGAGCTGACCCTGATGGCCGAGAAAGGCGGCTTCAGCACCGTGTGGATCGGCGAACACCACGCCATGGAATACACCATTTCGCCAAGCCCGATGCCGCTGCTGGCGTATCTCGCCGCGCGCACCGAAACCATCCACCTCGGCGCCGGCACCATCATCGCGCCGTTCTGGCACCCGATCCGCGTCGCCGGCGAATGCGCCCTGCTCGACGTGATCAGCAACGGCCGCATGGAAGTCGGCCTGGCCCGCGGTGCCTACCAGTTCGAGTTCGACCGCATGGCCAACGGCATGCCGGCCTCCGAAGGCGGCGCGGCCCTGCGCGAGATGGTCCCGGCGGTGCGCGCGCTGTGGCAGGGCGACTACGCCCACGACGGCGCGATCTGGAAATTCCCCACCTCCACCTCGGTGCCCAAGCCGCTGCAGAAGCCGATGCCGCCGATGTGGATCGCCGCCCGCGACCCGGACTCGCACAACTTCGCCGTCGCCAACGGCTGCAACGTCATGGTCACCCCGCTGATGAAGGGCGACGAGGAAGTGGTCGACCTGAAGAACAAGTTCGAAACCGCCCTGGCCAACAACCCGGGGGTGCCGCGCCCGCAACTGATGGTGCTGCGCCATACCCACGTCCACGCGGAAAACGACCCCGAGGGCTGGAAGATCGGCGCCCAGGCGATCAACCGCTTCTATCGCACCTTCGACGCCTGGTTCGGCAACAAGCAGACTCCGGACAACGGCTTCCTGGCGCCGAGCCCGGAAGCGAAGTTCGCCGAACGTCCGGAGTTCGGCCTGGAAAGCCTGCACCAGACCGCGATGATCGGTACCCCGCAGCAGGTCATCGAACGCATTCGCTACTACCAGGAACTGGGCGTCGACGAGTTCAGCTTCTGGTGCGACAACAGCCTGCCGCACGAAGAGAAGCGCAAGTCGCTGGAGCTGTTCATCAATGAAGTGGTGCCGGCCTTCAGGTAAGGCACGTTCGTCGGGCCGGGGAACCCCGGTCCGACGCTGTGGTATATCGGTAGGAGACTTCCGATTTTTCCGCAGCGAGGTCAGGACGATGAAAACCCTTAGTTGTGAGCACCGCGACTACATCATCACCGCCAGCGTCGAAGCCCATCCCGGCATCCCCACCCCCTATGCCGCTGGCTGCCTCATCACCGATCCCCAAGGCCACACCAGCCGGCGCCTGTCGTTGCCGGTGAACATGGCGTTCATGGCCGACCTGGAGAATGCCCAGCATGCGTCGCTGGCGCATGGCCGATGGCTGGTGGATCAGCAACTGGATAAACATCACCGCTCTTTCGCTTGACACATCACGGCGTGGGAGCGGATTCATCCGCGATCGGCGGCGAAGCCGTCGTAAAACCTGAGTCCCGCATCTACCTGACACACCCGGGACTCAGGTTTTATGGCCGCTTTGCGGCCAATCGCGGATAAATCCGCTCCCACGCCGTCCGCGCACTACCCTCCCTCCGCTCCAACCACCTATCCCCTTCCTGTAGAAATTTCTCGATACCTATTGCACATCAAATATTATGGTATACCATCAGACAACAAGACCTGAACACACGCCACAGGAGCCCCGCCCCATGAGTTTCGAAATCCGCAAGATCGTCACCTACTCCGAAGAAACCCGCATCGAAGGCGGCAAGGCCACCGACAAGCCGGTGACCATGGTCGGCCTGGCCGTGGTGATCAAGAACCCATGGGCCGGTCGCGGTTTCGTCGAGGACCTGAAGCCGGAGATCCGTGCCAACTGCTCCGACCTCGGCGCACTGATGGTCGAGCGCCTCACCGCCGCCATCGGCGGTGCCGACCGGATCGAGGCCTACGGCAAGGCGGCGGTGGTCGGTGCCGACGGCGAGATCGAGCATGCCTCCGCGGTGATCCACACCCTGCGCTTCGGCAACCACTACCGTGAAGCGGTCCAGGCCAAGAGCTACCTGAGCTTCACCAACAAGCGCGGCGGCCCGGGCACCTCGATCCAGATCCCGATGATGCAGAAGGACGACGAAGGCCTGCGCTCGCACTACATCACCCTGGAAATGCAGATCGAAGACGCCCCGCGCGCCGACGAGATCGTCGTGGTCCTGGGGGCTGCCGACGGCGGCCGCCTGCACCCGCGCATCGGCAACCGCTACATCGACCTGGAAGAGCTGGCAGCGGAAAAAAACCAATAACAACAATTCCACCGGGCCGGGGCGTGGGTCGCACCACGCCCGACTCTGAAGGAGCGCCCCACCATGATTCAGCCTGTCGCTGAACGTACACCCGCCGGCACCAGCTACCTGGACAGCGGCCAGGGCCAACCCGTGGTACTGATCCACGGCGTCGGCCTGAACAAAGAAATGTGGGGCGGACAGTTCGTCGGCCTCGCCAGCGATCATCGGGTCATCGCCTACGATATGCTCGGCCATGGCCAGAGCCCGCGTCCGCAACCCGGTACCGACCTGCACGGCTATGCCGCGCAACTGGTCGAACTGCTCGACCACCTGCAGATTGCCCAGGCGACGGTGATCGGCTTCTCCATGGGCGGCCTGGTCGCCCGCGCCTTCGCCCTGCACTACCCGCAGCGCCTGTCCGCGCTGGTGGTGCTCAACAGCGTGTTCAACCGCAGCCCCGAGCAGAGCGCCGGGGTCATCGCCCGCGCCGCCCAGGCCGCCGAACACGGCCCCGACGCCAATGCCGAAGCGGCCCTGGCGCGCTGGTTCAGCCGCGAATACCAGGCGGCCAACCCGGCCCAGGTCGCGGCCATCCGCCAGACCCTGGCCGGCAACGACCCGCAGGGCTACCTGACCACCTACGAACTGTTCGCCACCCAGGACATGTACCGCGCCGACGACCTGGGCAGCATCCAGGTGCCGACCCTGATCGCCACCGGCGAGCACGACCTCGGTTCGACCCCGACCATGACCCGCGAACTCGCCGCGCGCATTCCCGGCGCGCAGAGCGTGGTCCTCGCCGAACAGCGGCACATGATGCCAGTGGAGTCGCCGCGCCTGGTCAACCAGATGCTCCTGGACTTCCTCGGGCACGCCCGAACCCTCTCCGACTCAGCCAAGGGGATCGTTGCATGACGCTCACTCGCTTCCAGATGTGCATCGACGGCCAATGGCGCGATGCCCACAACGGCAAGACCTTCGACAGCCTCGACCCGGCCACCGCGCAAGCCTGGGCGCAACTGCCCGATGCCGACGAAACCGACGTCGAGAGCGCCGTCCAGGCCGCGCAGAAAGCCTTCGACAGCAAGGCCTGGCGCGGCCTCACTGCCACCGCCCGGGGCAAGCTGCTGCGCCGCCTCGGCGACCTCATCGGCGAGAACAAGGAGCGCCTGGCCCAGCTGGAAAGCCGCGACAACGGCAAGCTGATCCGCGAGACCCGCGGCCAGGTCGGCTACCTGCCGGAGTTCTTCCACTACACCGCGGGCCTGGCCGACAAGCTCGAAGGCGGCACCCTGCCCCTCGACAAGCCCGACCTGTTCGCCTACACCGTGCACGAGCCGATCGGCGTGGTCGCCGCGATCATCCCGTGGAACAGCCCGCTGTACCTCACCGCGATCAAGCTGGCCCCAGCCCTGGCTGCCGGCAACACCATCGTCATCAAGCCGTCCGAGCACGCTTCGGCGACCATCCTCGAACTGGCGCGCCTGGCCCTCGAGGCCGGCTTCCCGGCCGGCGTGGTCAACGTCGTCACCGGCTACGGCCCGAGCACCGGTGCGGCCCTGACCCGCCATCCGCTGGTGCGCAAGATCGCCTTCACCGGCGGCGCCGCCACCGCCCGCCACGTGGTGCGCAGCAGCGCCGAGAACTTCGCCAAGCTGTCCCTGGAACTGGGCGGCAAATCGCCCAACATCATCTTCGCCGACGCCGACCTGGACAGCGCCATCAACGGCGCCGTGGCCGGCATCTACGCCGCCTCCGGGCAGAGCTGCGTGGCCGGCTCGCGCCTGCTGGTGCAGGACGAGATCTTCGACGAATTCGTCGAGCGCCTGATCGCACGGGCCAGGCGCATTCGCATCGGCAACCCGCAGGACGAAGCCAGCGAGATGGGCCCCATGGCCACCGCCCAGCAACTGGCCGTGGTCGAAGGCCTGGTCGCCGCGGCCAATGCCGAGGGCGCGCGCCTGCGCATGGGCGGCAAGCGCGCCGAGGTCGAGGGAGACGGCTGGTTCTACGAGCCGACCCTGTTCGAGTGCGACAGCAACTCGATGAAGATCATGCAGGAAGAAGTGTTCGGCCCGGTCGCCGCGGTGATCCGCTTCAAGACCGAGGAAGAGGCCCTGGCCATCGCCAACGACTCGCAGTTCGGCCTCGCCGCCGGCATCTGGACCCGCGACCTGGGCCGTGCCCACCGCCTGGCCCGCGACGTGCGTTCGGGGATCATCTGGGTCAACACCTACCGCGCGGTATCGGCCATGGCGCCGATCGGCGGCTTCAAGAACAGTGGTTATGGCCGCGAAAGCGGTATCGACTCGGTGCTGGCCTACACGGAACTGAAAACGGTCTGGATCAACCTCTCGACCGCGCCCATGCCCGACCCCTTCGTGATGCGTTGACAGGTGAACTGACATGATCGAACCCGGCATCTACAAAGACGTGATGGGCTCCTTCCCGTCCGGCGTGACCATCGTCACCACGCTGGACGCCGAGGGCGGCATCGTCGGCATCACCGCCAGCGCCTTCAGCGCGCTGTCGATCGACCCGGCGCTGGTGCTGTTCTGCCCCAACTACGCTTCCGACACCTACCCGATCCTGCGCGACAGCAAGCGCTTCGCCATCCACCTGCTGGCCGCCGGCCAGACCGCCGAAGCCTATGCCTTCGCCGGAAAGGGCAAGGACAAGGCCAAGGGCATCGACTGGCACATGAGCGAACTGGGCAACCCGGTGCTGGCCAATGCCACCGCGGTGATCGAGTGCGAACTGTGGCGCGAATACGACGGTGGCGATCACGCGATCATCGTCGGCGAGGTGAAGAACCTGATCCTGCCCGAACAGCCGGTGACGCCGATGATCTACCACAAGGGAAAACTCGGGGCACTGCCGCCCCTGGGCTGACGCTCACTGCCCCCTCGTAGGAGCGAGGCTTGCCCGCGAAAGGACCGTGAAACGGTCCCCAATGTCACCGAAAATGGGGACCGCTGCGCGGTCCTTCGCGGGCAAGCCTCGCTCCTACGAGTGGGGGGAGAGTCCCGTTTTTACAACCGATGCAGGAACCTGCCCGCATGAGCAACGACACGTACGAGAAAGGCCTCGCCATCCGCACCCAGGTGCTCGGCGAAGACTACGTCCAGCGTTCGATCCAGAACGCCGACGAGTTCAGCAAACCGCTGCAGGAACTGGTCACCGAGTACTGCTGGGGCCACGTCTGGGGCCGCGACGGCTTATCGCTGAAAGAACGCAGCATGATAAACTTGGCAATGATTTCCGCGTTGAACCGACCCCACGAGCTCAAGCTGCACATCCGCGGCGCCTTGCGCAACGGACTGAGTCGTGAACAAATACGCGAGATTCTCCTCCAGGTCGGTATCTATTGCGGTGTACCCGCGGCCGTGGACAGCTTCCGCCTGGCCCGCGAAGCCTTCGCCGAGGCCGACTCGGAGTCAACCAGTTAAACACTGGCTGTTCGAAACCACCGCAGGGAGCACCCGGTTGTCGAGTGCTCCGATGTCGCTGGCAACAGTCAATTTCAGAGCGCAGACGATGAAACGCCAGCCACTCGACGACACCTTCAAGGTCAACCGCAACCCCGTTACCCTGCGCGAAATCGTGCTGGACAAACTGCGCAGCGCGATCATGAACTTCCACCTGCTGCCGGGCGATCGCCTGGTCGAGCGCGATCTGTGCGACCGCCTCGGGGTCAGCCGCACCTCGGTCCGCGAGGCCCTGCGCCACCTGGAGTCCGAAGGCCTGGTGGAATTCGCCGACGCCAAGGGTCCGCGGGTCGCCATCATCACCCTGGAAGACGCCCGCGACATCTACGAGCTGCGCTGCGTGCTCGAAGGCCTGATCGTCCAGCTGTTCACCCTCAATGCCAAGGCCAAGGACATCCGCGCCCTGGAAAAGGCCCTGGAAGAAAACCGCAACGCCCTCACCGACGGCGAGCTGCAACAGGTCCTGGATTCGGTGCAGGGTTTCTACGACGTGCTCCTGGAAGGCTCCGGCAACCACGTCGCCGCCACCCAGCTGCGCCAGTTGCAGGCGCGCATCAGCTACCTGCGCGCCACTTCGGTGTCCCAGGAAAACCGCCGCGGCGCCAGCAACCAGGAAATGGAAAAGATCGTCGAGGCGATCAAGAGCGGCGATCCGCTGGCCGCGCACCAGGCCTCGGTCGACCACGTTCGCGCCGCGGCCAGGGTGGCCCTCGACTACCTGCGTTCGAAGCAGGAAGACGCCGGCAAGATCCGTGAAATCGCCACGCCCATCGCCCTCAAAGAACCCCGCATAGGTCGCTGATCATGCCCGCCGTCCCGCGTTTCTGCCCGCAATGCTCCGCCGCGCTGCACCAGGGACGGCCGGACGGCGATACCCACGAGCGCCTGATGTGCGCCGGCTGCGGCTACATCCACTACGTCAATCCGAAGATCATCGCCGGCTGCATCATCGAGCGCGACGGCAAGTACCTGCTGTGCCAGCGCGCCATCCCGCCGCGCCCGGGCACCTGGACCCTGCCGGCGGGCTTCATGGAAGCCGGGGAAACCACCGAACAGGCGGCCCTGCGCGAAGTCTGGGAAGAAACCGGGGTGCGCGCCGACATCGTCTCGCCCTACTCGATCTTCAGCGTGCCGAAGATCAGCGAGGTGTACATCATCTTCCGCGCCGTGGCCGTGGAAATCACCGGCCAGTACGGCCCGGAAACCATGGACTGCCGCTTCTTCGCCCCCGACGAGATTCCCTGGGACGCCATCTACTACCCGGCGATCCGACAGATCCTCGAACGCTATATCGAGGAACGCCAGGCCGGGGTCTATGGCATCTACATGGGCAACGACGACAGCGGCAAAGTGCACTTCATACGCTGAGGCGCTCGCGCATGAACTCGATCAGCACCTGCACCGGCCGCGCGCTCTGCCGGTGTTGCGGGTAGACCGCGGAAAGCTGCAACGGCTCGGGGGCGAAGGTCTCCAGCACCGACACCAGCTGCCCCGCCGCCAGCGCATCAGCAACGATGAAGGTCGGCAGATAGGTGATCCCCATCCCCTTGATCGCCGCATCGCGCAGCAGCTCGCCGTTGTTCGCGCGCATTCGCCCGCACACCGTCACCACTCTGGCCTTGCCCTGCTCGACGAAGCGCCACTGCACCTGGCGACCATGGCCGTAGGGCAGGCAGTCGTGGCTGGCCAGTTCGTCCGGGCGTGACGGCGTGCCCTTGCGCGCCAGGTAATCGGGACTGGCGCAGTAGACCCGCTCGATGGCCGCCAGACGACGGGCGATCAGGGTCGAGTCCTCCAGCACGCCAATGCGCAGCGCCAGGTCGTAGCCTTCGCCGAGCAGGTCCACCGAGCGATCGCTCAGGTCCACCTCGACACTGACCTGCGGGTAGCGCTGGAGAAACTCCGGCAGCAGACAGCCCAGGTGGGCCACGGCGAACGACAGCGGCGCACTGACCCGCACGGTGCCGCGCGGCTCGCTGGTCTGCCCGGCAATCCCCTGCTCCACCTGCTCGACCTCGCTGAGCAGGCGCAGCGCCGATTCGTAATAGCTCTGGCCCAGCGGCGTGGGATCGAGGCGGCGCGTCGAGCGGTTGAGCAGACGCACGCCCAGGCGCTCTTCCAGGGCCATCAACCGGCGGCTGACGAACTGCTTGGACAGGCCCAGCTTGTCGGCGGCAGCGGTAAAGCTGCCGGACTCCATGACCTGGGAAAAGATACGCATGTCTTCGAACGGGTTCATTGTCACTCTCTGGTAGACAGTAAAACGCTTTATAGCCGCTTTTTCACTTTTACGCATCCCAATAATCTAGCCACACCTTGCAGCGCAGCCCACCCACAACCCGCGGCGCTGAAGGCTCCAAGCCTTGCTACCCGACTCATTGCGAAGAAAAGGAATCTGCACATGAACCTCCTCAACAAGACCCTCGGCGCCACCCTCCTCGCCCTCTCCGTCGGCAACGCCTTCGCCGCCGGCAGCCCGGGTGTCGAACACACCACCCAGGCCTTCCTCGAAGCGCTGGAAAAAGCCGGCGGCAAACCGCTGGAACAGCTCGCGCCGAAAGACGCCCGTGCGGTGCTCAGCGGCGCCCAGGCCTCGGTGCAGGTCGACCTGTCCGGCATCGAGGTCAGCGAGAAGATCATCGGCGTCGGCCAGGACAAGCTCACTCTGAAGATCGTGCGCCCGGCCAAGGTCGCCGGTGAGTTGCCGGTGTTCATGTTCTTCCACGGCGGCGGCTGGGTGCTCGGCGACTTCCCGACCCACCAGCGGCTGATCCGCGACCTGGTGGTCGGCTCCGGCGCGGTGGCGGTGTACGTCGATTACACGCCATCGCCGGAAGCCCACTACCCGACCGCGATCAACCAGGCCTACGCCGCCACCCAGTGGGTCGCCGAGCATGGCAAGGAAATCGGTGTCGACAGCAAGCGCCTGGCAGTGGCCGGCAACAGTGTCGGCGGCAACATGGCGGCGGTGGTCGCACTGATGGCCAAGGAGCGGAAAACCCCGGACCTGCGTTTCCAGTTGCTGCTCTGGCCGGTGACCGATGCCAACTTCGAGACCGCCTCGTACCAGCAGTTCGCCAACGGTCACTTCCTCACCCGCAGCGTGATGAACTGGTTCTGGGACAGCTACACCACCGATCAGGGCGAGCGCGCGCAGATCCATGCCTCACCGCTGCGCGCCAGCGTCGAACAGCTCAAGGGCCTGCCACCGGCCCTGGTGCAGACCGCCGAACTCGACGTCCTGCGCGACGAAGGCGAAGCCTATGCGCGCAAGCTGGACGCCGCCGGGGTGACGGTGACCGCGGTGCGCTACAACGGCATGATCCACGACTACGGCCTGCTCAACCCGCTGGCCAGGGTGCCGGCGGTGCAGGCGGCGATGCGCCAGGCGGCGGTCGAGTTGAAGGCGCATCTGCAGTAATCGCTTCGAGGGCCGCTTTGCGGCCCTTCGCGACGATTCGGCACGTATTGCCGCAGTGGCACGAAGGGCTATGAGCATATCCATTGATCGGTACAGCCATTTCCACTGAAAACACCAGATTCTTCCTACTTATTTCCTTCCAAATAACTTCCATCCTCTGCCCCCTTGGACGACATAGCTTTCATCCCTCGGGAAAGCCGCTGTCGTCCGTCACCTGAACAAGCGTCCGAATCATTGATTGGCACGCGAAAAAGGAGGCCTGATGACCTACGGATATTTCATTCGCAAAGGTGACCGCACCACCTGCGGCGGTGTCGTCGTGGAAGGCGACGATCGCATCAACATGTTCGGCTTCGGCCATGCCCGGGAAGGTCACGCAGTCACCTGTGGCGTGACCGGCAAGACCTACCAGATCGTGGGTGGCCTGAACCAGTTCAATACCCATGGCAGCCGAAGAGCCGGGACCTTGCACAGCGTCAGCTCCTGTCCATGCCGCGCGCAGTTTCAAGCTTCCATCACCCATGTGAAATACGACTACGAGGACGAGATGCCGCCCCCGCATGGCGGGTCTGGAGCGGCTGGTCAATCCGCAAGTCCTGCCACGCAGGCCGCGGACAGTTCGCAGGCGCATTCCCCATCGGCGGCAAGTGCCGAGCCGGCAGACGAGCGCTGCAGCGGCAGTTTCCACTTGCTCGACCAATATCGCCTGCCTTGTGGCTCGCGCCAGTACGCCTTGCTGCGCAATGGCGCCTGCCTAGCTGGAGAAACCCTCAATGACGAGGGCTACTGCCATATCTGCTTCAGCACCAATCCCCTCGATCTCGATATCGCCATCAGCGCGCCTGCGCCTGCCCTGGAGTAATGCCCATGTCCCTCAACGATTTTGAACAGGCCGACGCACTGGGCCCGGATACCTTGTATCTCCTGGACGCCACGCTGGATACCGCCCCGGGCAAGCATCATCCGCCCAAGAAAGTGATGGTCAATCGCCTCGCCCTGACCCCCCTGCCGGGTGCCATGCGCAAGATGGGCTGGGATACGGCGGCGGCGTTGATGCAGCGGTGGTTCGATAGCCCGGCGTGGACGATGCCGGAGGTGTGGAAAGATGACGAAACCAGGCCCGATCCGAGGAGCCTGACTGCTGCGACTTGCGATGATCAGATTGTAAAAATGGAATGGGCAATGAGATTTCCCAGTTGCCGAAAAGCGGTAGAGATTGCAGAAGGACGTATTGCTACACCCAAAGCAGTCAAACTGCTGCAGGAAAGATTGAAGGTTGCTGGCTGGGTACCCGGCTCGACTTGTGATCTTGGTTTTTACAACATGTCAGCGCTACAGATGGATGCTGTATCCCAAGTGAATATTGCTGTATTTGGCGACGAGCTGGACACGCTGGATGATATGTATGGTGCGATAGGGGTTGGCACCCTAAAGGTGGGGGTTGTAGGCAATGCTTATTCCGAAATCGATCCGCTTACGGACAAGACTCATCACTACTTCAAGATTTCATACCTTGGGTTTTACATCCGGGATAACTATGACTTCAACGGTCCTCAATATCTTGGAACATGGACTGAGGATAGGGTGCTCAGCAAGTCGGAGACAATATTCAGTCTAACACTCGCTGGTCAAACCATAATCAATGTGGGGAATGAGCCGTTTGCTGCGGTCAGCAATTCTGATTTTCGTGATTATCGAACAAGGCACAGACGGGGCGGCGATTTCGTGATCTATTCCGACGTACTGTGGCGAAAGTACGATGGGGTCATTGAACTGGGTGAGTTGTCGTGAAGTTGATGGCATTCCTTTTGTATTCGGTTGGAACCGTCAGTGGCATCTGGCTCGCATCGGAGTGGTGGGAAACCGGCTTGGCCAAGCCACTTCGTGAGCCGGTATTCAGCCCGAATGGATGTTATCGGGTAGAACGTTTCAAGCCCTTTTGGGTGCTGCCTGACATGTTTCATCGCCGCTCGCATCCTGATGAAGACAGACCGCCAACCTGGCTTCCCAGATGGGGTAACCCAGGCTTTTATCGTCTTTACGACCAGCGCAATGGAGCGTTTCTTGGCCAAAGCAAAATCTACGATCTGGAAAGTACCAGCGGACCGCTGCTGTGGGGCACCAAAAGCTTCCCCGAAGTATCGGCCGGATTGATACCTATCGGTCCTAATGTCGCCGATTGCATTGGCGATAAACCTGTCCATTTAGAAAGCAATCAATGAGTGTGCTCAGGAGCCTCCTGGCCACTGTTGGAGCAATAGGGGGGATCTGGCTCGCCTCCGAATGGTGGCAGAGCAGACTCGCACAGCCTTTGAATGATCCAGTACTCAGCCCCAACGGCTGCTATCGGGTTGTTGAACTCAAACCGTTCTGGTTACTGCCTGACATGTTCCATCGCAAGTCGCATCCGGACGAAGATCGCCCTCCGACCTGGTTTCCCCGTTGGGGCCTGCCGGGTTTCTATCGTTTATACGACCAGCGAACAGGAGAATTCCTCGGGCAAAGCAAAATCTACGATCTGGAAAATGCAAGCGGTCCAATAAGATGGGGGCACACTGGTAACCCTGTGGTGAAGGCAGGTTTTATTTCTATTGGCCCCAACGCTCCCGACTGCATAGGCGACCGCCCAACCAAACCGAAGGTCACTCAATAAGCACGGATCTTCCAGTGTTGCCGAAGGCCTCGTGTGATGAAGGCTTCGATGTTGGACAGCTTGAACTGCTTTGAGTACTTGCTCATGTAAAACACCCCAGGTGTTGGATTTGTTGTCCAACATCCGGGGCGCAGTTCATTACTTCAGCGCCGCATAACTGTTCATCAGATTGCGGTAGTTCGGCAGGCGCTGCGACAGCAGGTTGCCCAGGCCTTCGATGTCGTTGCGCCAGTCACGGTGCAGCTCGCAGGCCACGGCGAACCAGTTCATCAGTTGCGCACCGGCCGCGCTCATGCGCGCCCAGGCGGCCTGCTGCACGGTCTCGTTGAAGGTGCCGGAGGCATCGGTGACGACGAACACGTCATAGCCCTCGGCCAGTGCCGACAGGGTCGGGAAGGCCACGCACACGTCGGTCACCACGCCGGCGATGATCAGTTGCTTGCGCCCGGTGTCCTTGATCGCCTGGACGAAGTCGGCGTTGTCCCAGGCGTTGATCTGGCCAGGACGGGCGATGTACGGCGCGTCCGGGAACTGCTCCTTCAGCTCCGGCACCAGCGGGCCGTTGGGACCCTGCTCGAAGCTGGTGGTGAGGATGGTCGGCAGACCGAAGAATTTCGCCAGGTCACCCAGGGCCAGGACGTTGTTCTTGAACTCGTTCGGCGAGAAATCCTGCACCAGGGAAATCAGCCCGGTCTGGTGATCCACCAGCAACACCACGGCATCGTCTTTGTTCAGGCGTTTGTAGTCGTTGCTCATCTCATGACTCCTCTGCATTGAATGAGGCGCGGGCCCCTGCCCGCGCCGGGGTGGAACTCAGAAGGCGAAGCAGGAACAGCCGAAGGCCCCCCAGAACCCCTGGAAGTCGCTGACCGGGACATTGGCCAGGCGCGCCCGCTCATGGCTGTGCGAGTGCACTGCGCACGGCCCGCTGCACTGGTGCACCTGGGCCACCAGCGGCGAGGTCGGGCGCCAGTGCCCCGGGACCTTGGCCACCGGCGACCAGTCCGGCAGCACCGGGATCTCCTTCGGCCCCAGCGACCCGAAGTCGCCAGCGCCATAGACCACCTTGCCGCCGACCACGGTCAGCAGCGACTCGATCCACTTGATGGCTTCTTCCTCGACGCTGAAGAAGTCGGCACTGAGCACCGCCACATCGGCCAGTTGCCCGACCTTGATCTGGCCCTTCTTGCCCTGCTCCGAGGAGAACCAGGCACTGCCACGGGTGAACAGTTCAAGGGCGGTGGCGCGCGGCAGGCCTTCCTGGTGCAGGGCCAGGCCGCCGACGGTGCGGCCGCTGACCATCCAGTACAGCGAGGTCCACGGGTTGTAGCTGGAGACCCGCGTGGCATCGGTACCGGCACCCACCGGCACGCCCTCGGCGAGCATGCGCTTGATCGGCGGCGTGGCCTCGGCGGCCTTGGCGCCGTAGCGGTCGACGAAGTACTCGCCCTGGAAGGCCATGCGGTCCTGGATGGCGATACCGCCACCGAGGGCGCGGACCCGCTCGATATTGCGCGGGGTGATGGTCTCGGCGTGGTCGAAGAACCACGGCAGGCCGTTGAATGGAATATCGCGGTCGACCTTCTCGAACACATCGAGCATGCGGCTGATGGATTCGTCGTAGGTGGCGTGCAGGCGGAACGGCCAGCGCTGCTCGACCAGGTGGCGCACCACCGGCTCCAGGTCCTGCTCCATGGACGGCGCCAGGTCCGGACGCGGCTCGAGGAAGTCCTCGAAGTCGGCGGCGGAGAACACCAGCATCTCGCCAGCACCGTTGTGGCGCAGCATGTCGTCGCCCTGGTGCAGCTTGACGCTGCCGGTCCAGTTCCTGAAGTCGGCCAGTTCCTCCCGGGGTTTCTGGGTGAACAGGTTGTAGGCGATGCGCACGGTCAACTGGTCTTCCCGGGCCAGGTGCTCGATCACCTCGTAGTCGTCCGGGTAGTTCTGGAAGCCGCCGCCGGCATCGATGGCGCTGGTCAGGCCGAGACGGTTGAGTTCGCGCATGAACTGGCGGGTCGAGTTGATCTGGTAGTCCAGCGGCAGCTTCGGCCCCTTGGCCAGGGTCGAGTAGAGGATCATCGCGTTGGGCCGCGCCACCAGCATGCCGGTCGGCTCGCCACGGGCATCGCGGACGATCTCGCCGCCCGGCGGGTTCGGCGTGTCCCGGGTGTAGCCGGCGACCCGCAGCGCGGCGCGGTTGAGCAGCGCGCGGTCGTACAGGTGGAGGACGAACACCGGGGTGTCGGGTGCCGCCTGGTTGAGTTCTTCCAGGGTCGGCATGCGCTTTTCGGCGAACTGGAATTCGTTCCAGCCACCGACCACCCGCACCCATTGCGGCGTCGGCGTGCGCGCGGCCTGGTCCTTGAGCATGCGCAGGGCGTCGGCCAGCGACGGCACGCCTTCCCAGCGCAGTTCCAGGTTGTAGTTGAGGCCGCCACGGATCAGGTGCAGGTGCGAGTCGTTGAGGCCGGGAATGGCGCAGCGGCCCTTGAGGTCGATGACCTGGGTGGCAGCGCCGCGCGTGGCCATGACCTGGGCATCGCTGCCAACGGCGAGGAAACGCCCGTCCTTGATCGCCACCGCGGTGGCCTCGGGATTCTCGCGGTCCACGGTGTGGAACCGGCCATTGAACAGAATCAGATCGGCATTCATTGCAGGTCCTTGGTCAGGGTTGAAGGAGGCGAAGGACAGCCGCGGCAGCAGCGCCGCGGCCGCGGTCAGCAGCGAACCGGCCAGCAGGTGGCGACGGGTCGGATCGTTGCGCTCATCCTTGTCGGTCATGGCCGTTCTCCGTTGCCCTGCAGCCATGGCGCGAACAGTCGGGTCGCCGCCGGCATGCAGACGTAGACCACCGAGAGCACGATGGTCAGGGTGATGAGCAAGGTGGCGACGAAGTAGCTGGACAGCCACGGGTGGAGCTTGAGCAGCGGTTGCCACGCCAGCGGCACCAGCAGGGTGTGCGGGAGGATCACCAGCAGCGTCACCAGCGCCTGTTTCCAGCGGGGTGGCGGCGCGCTGGCGGTGTCGCTCGGTGGGGTGAACCAGAACTCCTTGAACGGATGCAGCTCGACCTGGTCGCCGTCGGCCAGCATCGCTTCGGCCTGGCTGACCAGCTCGCGGCGTTCGGCGGAATCGAGCCAGGCCTGCAGGGCCTCGACCGAGCTGTAGCGCAGCACACTGGTGAAGGTATGCAGGCCGCCATCACGCCCGCGCACCACATCGACGCCGAGGTGACCGGGACGCTGCGCGGCGGTGCTGACCGTCTGCCGCAGCCAGCCCTCGTAGGCGGCTTCGTGGCCGGCCTTGATGCGGTGACGCACCACCAGGGTCACGCCCTCACCGGCAGTCGCGGCGACCGGGTGTGCGTCAGGCCGCAACATGGATGATTCAGTCATGCGAAGTTCCCCCGTTAGCGCTTGATCCAGTGGATTCTTGGGCGTGAAGCGGGTGATGCACGAGTTAATCGTTGTTAATTATCCCCCCATGCGGCGTAGTGTCTTTGCCGCGGGTCGGGACGAATGCCCCTGGATACGGGGCTGGCGAGCGAAGCCGTACAAGCGTAGTCGCCCGGGGTGACAGGCATCGAAGTTGCAGGCGTTGCGTTGTTGCGCAAACCCGCCCAACATGCGCGCGAGCCACGGATTAGAGCCCTCTGCAAGGGTCTGCCGATAGTCGGGAACCAGCGTCGGGAGTGAAAGTTTTTGAGCCGCAACCGTGAACAGGCCGTGCAGTTCGGCCCCTATCGGGTCTATCCCGGCCAGCGCCTGATCGTCGAGCACGATCGCCCCCTGCGCCTGGGACGCCGGGCCATGGACATCCTGCTGGTGCTGCTGGAGCGACCCGGCGAGGTGATCGGCAAGCAACAACTGCTGGCGCGGGTCTGGCCCGACAGCGTGGTCGAGGAAATCAGCCTGCGGGTACATATCGCCGCGCTGCGCAAGGCCCTCGGCGATGGCCAGGGCGGCCAGCGCTACATCGTCACCGTGGCCCAGCGTGGCTACAGCTTCGTCGCTACGCTGGCGCAGGCGCGGGAGCTGCCGGCGCCGGCCAGCGGCGAGGTCCGGCACAACTTGCCGCCACGGCGCACCCGCCTGATCGGCCGCCAGGTGCTGGTCAACCAGTTGCTCGGCCAGTTGACCCGCCAGCGCCTGCTGACGCTCGCCGGGCCCGGCGGCATCGGCAAGACTACCGTGGCCCTGCGCGTCGCCGAGCAATTGCTCGGCCACTATGACGACGGCATCCGCCTGCTCGACCTTAGCCCGCTGAACAGCCCCTCGACCATCGTCAGCAACCTCGCCGGCGTGCTCGGCCTGACCCTGCCCGAGCAGGCGCCGCTGGATGCCCTCTGCGCCTGGCTGCGCGAGCGCCACCTGCTGTTGCTGATCGACAATGCCGAACACCTGGTGGACTCGGTCGCCACCCTGGTCGAACACCTGCTGCGCTGCGCGCCGCGCCTGCAGATCCTGGTCACCAGCCGGGAAAGCCTGCGCGCCGAGGGCGAATGCCTGCAGCGTCTGCAGGCCCTCGACTGCCCCGTCGTCGACGCCCCCCTCGAACCGCACGCCGCCCTGGGTTTCGGCGCGGTGCAGCTGTTCGTCGAACGGGCCATGGCCAGCCGGGAAAGCTTCGAACTGACCCCGGACAACCTGGCCACGGTCATCGCCATCTGCCGTCATCTCGACGGCATCCCCCTGGCCCTGGAGCTGGCCGCCGCGCAACTGGACAGCCTCGGCCTCGACAGCCTGCTCGCCGACCTGCGCCGCCACCTGGTGCCGTCCGCCAGCGACGAACAGCGTCAGCACCTGCTCGCCGCCACCCTCGACTGGAGCTTCCAGCTGCTGGCCGACAGCGAACGCACCTGCCTGCGCCGCCTCAGCGTGTTTCGCGGCGCCTTCAGCCTGGCCTCGGCGCAGGCCCTGGCCGCGGGCGAACGGCTCGCCCCGGAACAGGTGCTGGATGCGGTGAGCCAGCTGGTCGGCAAGTCGCTGCTGAATGTCGATGTCGGCGACGAGGACGTGTTCTACCGCATGCTCGACACCACCCGCTGCTATGCCCTGGGCAAGCTGCAACAGGCCGGCGAACTGCCCGCCGCGCAGAAACGCCATGCCGAGCGTTGCCTGGCGGTGATGCAGCAGGCCGAAGGCGAATGGGCGCAGACCGCCGCCGAGCAATGGCTGGAGCGCTATTCGCGGGGCCTCGACGACCTGCGCGCGGCGCTCGAGTGGAGTTTCGCCAGCGGCGACGCCGGGTTGCTCGGCGCCCGCCTGACCGCGGCGTCGGCGCCTCTCTGGCAGGAGCTGTCGCTGCTCGCCGAGCACGGCCGGCATATCCGCAAGGCCCTGCGCCGCCTCGACAGCGAGGCCCATCCGGGCTGGCGCCTGCACATCGACCTGAAACTGGCCATGGGCACCTTCAGCTATCACGGCCAGGGCGGCAGTGCCCAGACCCTGGAAGCCTTCGCCAGCGCCCGCGAACTGGCCGAGCGCCACGGTGACCTGCCCGGTCAGCTGCGGGCGATTTCCGGGCACATGGCGGTGGATCTGTACCGCGGCGAATACCGCCAGGCCCTGCGCCTGAGCCGTGATTTCGACCAGCGCGGCCCGGCCGCGGATCCCTTGCTGGCCCTCAGCGCCCAGCGCCTGCGCGGGCTCGGCCTGCACTTCAGCGGCGACCAGGCGGGCGCCCGTCGCGAGGCCGAGGATGCCCTGCAGCGCATGGCCCACAGCGGCCGTCTCAACCGCTTCACCCAGGGCTTCGGCGTGCAGTACGACCAGAGCGTCGCCGCCCTCACCCTGCTGGCGCGCATCCTCTGGCTGCAGGGCCTGCCGGAACAGGCCGCGCGCACCGCCGACCAGGCGCTGAACCTGGCCCTGCAGATCAACCATGGCACCACGCTGTGCTACACCCTGGCCCTGAGTGGCTGCGTCATCCCCTGGTACAACGGCGAGCGCGACCTGGCCCGGGAACGGGTGGCGCTGCTGCGTGAGCAGTCGCTTCGCCATGCGCTGTGGCTGTTCCAGGACTGGGCCGGGCATTACGCCCAGGCCCTGGAGGATGCCGCGCCGTTGCCGAGCAGCGCCCAGGGCCTGCTCGGCGACCTGCTGGCGACCCTGGTGCCGGGGCGGGTCGACGCCGGGCAACTGGCCCGCGCCCACAGCGGCGAGGCCGGCTGGGCCAGTGCCGCCCTGCTCTGCGCGCAGGCCGCCGGGTTGCTCGCCGACGACCAGCGCCAGCAAGCCGAGGCGCTGCTGCTCAAGGCCCTGGGCATCGCGCGCAGGCAGCAGGCGCTGGCCTGGGAGTTGCGCAGTGCCAGCGCCCTGGCGCAACTGTGGCTGGACGACGGCCGGCCATTGCCGGCGCGGCAGCTGCTGGCGCCGGTGTACGCGCGTTTCAGCGAGGGGTTCGCCAGCCGTGAACTGGTTGAGGCCGGGCATCTGCTGCAACGCTTGCCCGCCCGCGAAAAGTCCCCGAGCCGCTACGCCGGCTGAGCGTGGCGCTGGACGTACCAGCGAGTGCTGTTGAGCACCCGATAGCGCGATGGTGCGTCGTGCAGGGTGAGCAACGACTTGGCCGCCAGTTGCTCCACCGCCCGCACCGCGCGCAGCGGCCCGATGCCATCGGCGGCAACGTGCGCCACCGCCTGCTCCAGGTCGAACGGCCGTGGCAACTGCGCCAGCCGGCGCAGCACCCGCTGTTCGATGTCCGGCAGGCGCTGGAAGCTCCACTCCAGCGCCGCGCACAGCGACTGGTGGCGGGCCTCGGCGGTACGCCGGCCGCGATTGAGCACCTGCAGGCCCGCCTCCAGTTGCGCGCGCAGGCCCACCAGGCCAAGCACATCGATCTGCGCCGCCGCCAGCTCCAACGCCAGCGGCAGGCCGTCCAGACGCCGGCAGATCTCCCAGAGCGGCTTGAGGTCCCTCTCGCGCAGGCGGAAGTCGGCCTGACGGGCCTGGGCGCAACTGACGAACAGGCGCACCGCGGCATAGCCCATGAACTGCTCGACACTGTGCCCGTCGCCATTGGGCGGCACTGCCAGCGGCAGCACCGACAACAGGGTTTCCCCACGAATGCGCAGCGGCTCGCGGCTCACCGTGAGGATCGTCACACCCGGCGCCAGCGCCAGCAGCGCCTCGACCAGGCGCCGACTGCCCTGGGGCAGCGCCTCGCAGTGATCCAGCACCAGCAGCAGACGACGCTCCAGCAGATAGCCGGGCAGGCCGCCGAGCGGGCATTCATCACTGGGCTCGAGGCCCTGGTCGCGCAGCAGATTGGCCACGGCCTGCGCGGGACACTGCGCCTGGGCGAAGTCGATCAGCCAGACGCCGTCGCGCCAGCGGCGCATCTGCGCTTCGGCGGCGCCCAGGGCCAGGGCGGTCTTGCCGACCCCGACCGGGCCGCTGAGGGTGACCAGGCGCCGTTGCGCCAGCAGCCGGTCGATGGCCGCCAGTTCATCGTCGCGACCGACCAGGCGCGTCAGGCGGGTCGGCAGATTGTGGCTGGCGACGCTGCCTTCGTGACGTACCGCGGCGGCGAAGCGGTAGCCCTGCCCCGGCACATTGACGATGAAGCCCTCGCCGAGAACGCGGCGCAGCGCGGCGATATGCACCCGCAGGTTGATTTCCTCGACCACGCTGTGGGGCCAGATACGGGCGATCAGGGTGTGCTTGTCGACCACCGTGCCGGGGCGTTCGAGCAACACCTGGAGAATGTCCATGGCCCGCCCGCCGATGCGCAGCGGCTCGGCGCCATCGAGCAGCTGGCGCTGCCTGGCGCGCAACGTGTAGCGACCGAAACGCAGCACCGCGTCGTTGCCGGAAATACTGGCGAGCGCCCCCAAGACCTGTCACCTCCTGCGCATGAATCGATGGATTCATCTTGGCAGGCGTACACGTCAGGACAACCGCGCCGAAGGGCAGGATCCGGCCAAAGGGGTGTCGAGGACGGACATCAGCCGTAGGAGCTGGCTTGCCTGCGAAAGGACCGCGCAGCGGTCCCCTGCGGGTGATGTCAACAAATACTGGGACCGCTGCGCGGTCCTTTCGCAGGCAAGCCAGCTCCTACGGGGTTTTCAGAGTTCAATTCAACCGAACTGCTGCCGATACTCGCCCGGCGTCACCCCCAGGCGCTCGCTGAACACCTGGCGCATGTACCGCACACTGCCGAAGCCACTGCGGTAAGCCACGGTCTTCAAGGGCAGATCACCACTTTCCAGCAACTCCCGCGCCCGGTCGATCCGCGCGTTCTGCAGAAAGGCCATGGGCGTCATGTTCACCTCGCGATGAAACACCCGGGAAAAATGCCGCGGGCTCATCGCCGCCAGGGCCGCCATGCGCTGGATGCCGAACGGCTCTTCCAGGTGCGCCAGGACATGCTGCTGGACCCGGGTGATCGGCGTCTCTTCCTTGGCCACCGCCCCCGCCAGCGGGCTGAAACGTGCCTGCCCGCCCTGGCGCTTCATCACCACCAGCAGCACCTTGGCGACATCCTGGGCGACCTTCTTGCCATGGTCCTCGGCCACCACCCCGAGGGCCAGGTCGATCCCCGCTGTGACCCCGCCGGAGGTGATCAACTGACGGTCGCGGACATAGATCTGGTCGGTCTCCACCCGGGTCCGGGGAAACGCCCGGGCCATGCGTTCGGTGTAGTGCCAGTGGGTAGTGACGCGATAGCCGTCGAGCAGGCCGGCATGGCCGAGGATGAACGAGCCGGTGCAGATCGAACCGTAGTGCCGGGCGCGGCTGGCGAGCGTCTGCAGCCACAGGTTCAGCGGCGGGCAGATTTCGTTGTAGGCCCCGGGGCCGCCGGGTACCAGCAGCAGGTCCCAGCCGCCATCGTCCGCCGCGATCGGGCGGTCGGGCTGCACCGTCACGCCATTGGACGCGCGGATCGCCCCGGGCACCGCGCCAAGGGTGGTCAACTGGTAGTGGTGCTCGGCCTCGAGGTAGCGGTTGGCGATGGAGAACACCTCCAGCGGCCCCGCCATGTCCAGCAGGAGAAAGTCCGGGAACAGCACCATGGCCACGCTTTTCATCGAAGGGGGTCACCGCAGGTCTAGAGAAGGAGTGCGACGCAGTATGACGTGTCGCACCGTGACATCGGAACGCTCTGGCATATTGTCCACTCAATCAGGACAGTCATTCCATTTACGCCTACTTATTGCGCTAAAGGGTAACCAGTAATCTAGCCCCATCACAGCGACGGTTGCCTTCCGCAACCCGACCAGACAAGGAGATTCACCATGCTTACCCTGCGCAAAGCGTCCGATCGTGGCCTGGCCAACCATGGCTGGCTGAAGTCCTACCACACCTTTTCCTTCGCCCATTACCGCAACCCCGCCGAGCAGGGCTTTTCCGACCTGCTGGTGATCAACGACGACCGGGTCAGCGAGGGCAAGGGTTTCGGCCAGCACCCGCACCGCGACATGGAGATCTTCTCCTACGTCCTCGAAGGCGCGCTGGAACACAAGGACACCCTCGGCACCGGCTCGGTGATCCGTCCGGGCGACGTGCAGTTGATGAGTGCCGGCAGCGGCGTGGCCCACAGCGAGTTCAACCATTCGCACGACGAGCCGGTGCACTTCCTGCAGATCTGGATCGTCCCGGCGCTCAATGGTGCCGAGCCACGCTACCAGCAGGCACACTTCGGTACCGAGGAAAAACGCGGTCGGCTGAAGCTGATCATCTCGCCGGACGGTGCCGACGGTTCGCTGCATATCCGTCAGGACGCGCGGGTCTACGCCGGTCTGTTCGATGGCGACGAGCGCGCCACCCTGACCCTGCCGGCAGAGCGCAACGCCTACGTGCATGTGGCCCGCGGCAGCGTGGTGCTGAACGGCCTGCAACTGGGTGAAGGCGACGGTGTGCGCCTGCGCCAGGAGCAGATCGTCGAGCTGCGCAACGGCGAGGATGCCGAGGTCCTGGTGTTCGACCTGCGTCCGCACGAACTGCCCGGCATGGCCTGATCGCCCGCGAGCCCTGGACCGCCTGTCGGTTCAGGGCTCGCAGCCTTCGACGATGATCACTTCCGCCTTGGCCACCCCCTGCCGATGGGCACACGCCTCCTGGTACTGCGCCGAGCGGTAGCAGGCCACGGCCTTCTCGTACGATTCGAACTCGATGACCACGCTGCGCTGCGGCGTCGCTCGCCCCTCCATCGCCTCGCTGCGCCCGCCACGGGCCAGCAGCCTGCCGCCGAACGCGGCAAACGCCGCCGGGGCGCGCTGGGTGTATTGCTGGTACTGCTGGGGGTCGCTCACATCGACATGGGCAATCCAGTACGCCTTCATCGGGTCATGCTCCTCTACTGGGTCAATTCGTATTATGGTATACCATAATTTTCAGCGAACCACAGTGAGCGCGCAGCATGGCTTTCAACAGCATCGAAGAAATCCTCGAAGACTATCGCCAGGGCAAGATGGTCCTGCTGGTGGACGACGAAGACCGGGAAAACGAAGGCGACCTGCTGATCGCCGCCGAGCGTTGCGACGCCGCCGCGATCAGCTTCATGGCCCGCGAGGCGCGCGGCCTGATCTGCCTGACCCTGACCGACGAACACTGCCAGCGCCTGGGCCTGGAGCAGATGGTGCCGGCCAACGGCAGTGCCTTCAGTACCGCCTTCACCGTGTCGATCGAGGCGGCGCGCGGGGTCACCACCGGCATCTCCGCCGCCGACCGCGCCTGCACCGTGGCCGCGGCGGTGGCACCGAACGCCACGGCGGACGACCTGGTCCAGCCCGGCCATATCTTTCCCCTGCGCGCTCGCGAAGGTGGCGTGCTGACCCGCGCCGGGCATACCGAGGCCGGCTGCGACCTGGCGCGCCTGGCCGGCTTCACTCCGGCCTCGGTGATCGTCGAGGTGCTCAACGACGACGGCAGCATGGCCCGCCGTCCCGACCTGGAAATCTTCGCCGCCCGTCACGGCATCAGGATCGGCACCATCGCCGACCTGATCCACTACCGCCTGAGCACCGAGCAGACGATCAAGCGCATCGGCGAACGCGAGCTGCCGACGGTGCACGGCACCTTCCGCCTGGTGACCTACGAGGATCGCATCGAGGGTGGCGTGCACATGGCCATGGTCATGGGCGATATCCGTCGCGAGCAGCCGACCCTGGTGCGCGTGCATGTGATCGATCCGCTGCGCGACCTGGTCGGCGCCGACTATGCCGGGCCGGCCAACTGGACGTTGTGGGCGGCGCTGCAGAAGGTCGCCGCCGAAGGCGCCGGGGTGGTGGTGGTGCTGGCCAACCATGAGTCGTCCCAGGCCCTGCTGGAGCGCGTGCCGCAGCTGACCCAGCCGCCGCGGCCGTACCAGCGCGGACAGTCGCGGACCTACTCGGAGGTCGGCACCGGGGCGCAGATCCTCCAGGACCTCGGAGTGGGCAAGCTGCGCCACCTGGGGCCGCCGCTGAAGTATGCGGGGCTGACCGGGTATGACCTGGAGGTAGTGCAGAGCATTCCGTTTGAAGAATGAAGCGGCGCCCTCCTTGTACTCCCTGTACTCCCTGTACTCCCTGCACTCCCTGCACTCCCTGCACTCCCTGTAGGAGCTGGCTTGCCTGCGAAGGCCCGCAACGCGGGCCCGAAACCATTCTCCGCAGTGTTTCCGGTAGACAGTGGATTCAGGGTTTGGGCCCGCGTTGCGGGCCTTCGCAGGCAAGCCAGCTCCTACAACAGGCAAATTGGCAAGTGATAGCCGGTAGCCTCCAACCTCTTGCCAAAAGTTTGGAATACCATAATATGATATCCCGTAGACCTTAAAACTGCCCGGCCGTTTCCTACACTCAGACCCGGCCACCGACACTGTTTCAAAGCTGCTCCCCGAACATGATTGGCGGGCGACAGAAGCCCGCCTCGAATAACAAAAGCAACGAGGGCGTAACCATGCTGTTGAGCAAACGTGTAACCGCAGTGCTGTCCGCCAGCCTGTTGACCCTGGCCTGCCAGGCCACCCAGGCAGCCGACAGCCTGAACTTCGTCAGCTGGGGTGGCACCACCCAGGACGCCCAGAAACAGGCATGGGCCGACACCTTCAGCAAGAGCAGCGAAATCAAGGTGGTGCAGGACGGCCCGACCGACTACGGCAAGCTCAAGGCCATGGTCGAAAGCGGCAACGTGCAGTGGGACGTGGTCGACGTCGAAGCCGACTTCGCCCTGCGCGCCGCCAGCGAAGGCCTGCTCGAACCCCTCGACTTCAACACCATCAAGCGCGACCGCATCGACCCGCGTTTCGTCTCCGACCACGGCGTCGGCTCGTTCTTCTTCTCCTTCGTCCTCGGCTTCAACGAGGGCAAGCTGGGCGGCAACAAGCCACAGGACTGGAGCGCGCTGTTCGACACCAAGACCTACCCCGGCAAGCGTGCCCTGTACAAATGGCCGAGCCCCGGCGTGCTGGAACTGGCCCTGCTGGCCGACGGCGTACCCGCCGACAAGCTCTATCCGCTGGACCTGGACCGCGCCTTCAAGAAACTCGACACCATCAAGAAGGACATCGTCTGGTGGGGCGGCGGCGCCCAGTCGCAGCAACTGCTGGCCTCCGGCGAGGCGACCCTCGGCCAGTTCTGGAACGGCCGGGTCTACGCCCTGCAGCAGGACGGCGCGCCGGTCGGCGTGAGCTGGAAGCAGAACCTGGTCATGGCCGACTTCCTGGTGATCCCGAAAGGCGCGAAGAACAAGGACGCGGCCATGAAGTTCCTGGCCAATGCCAGCAGCGCCAAGGGCCAGGCCGACTTCGCCAACCTCACCGCCTACGCCCCGGTCAACCTGGACAGCATCGGCCAGCTCAAGTCCGACCTCGCGCCGAACCTGCCGACCGCCTACGCTCAGGATCAGGTCACCCTGGACTTCGCCTACTGGGCGAAGAACGGTCCAGCCATCGCCACCCGCTGGAATGAGTGGCTGGTCAAATGAAAGTCGCCATCAACGCCTTGCATAACGCGACCGGTGCCGGCGGCACCGGCGCCAAGGGAGCGGCCATGCCGTCCACGCCCCCGCTGCGCCAACGCTGGCGCGGCAGCCGCAACCTGCTGCCGGCCCTGCTGTTCCTCGGCCTGTTCTTCTTCGCGCCGCTGATCGGCCTGCTCCTGCGCGGTGTGCTGGAGCCGGTGCCGGGGCTGGGCAACTACGAGCAGCTGTTCGCCAACTCGGCCTACGCCCGGGTGCTGTTCAACACCTTCTCGGTGGCCGGCCTGGTCACCCTGATCAGCGTGCTGCTCGGCTTTCCCCTGGCCTGGGCGATCACCCTGGTGCCGCGCGGCTGGGGCCGCTGGCTGCTGAATATCGTCCTGCTGTCGATGTGGACCAGCCTGCTCGCCCGCACCTACTCCTGGCTGGTACTGCTGCAGGCCTCCGGGGTGATCAACAAGGCGTTGATGGCCATGGGCATCATCGATGCCCCGCTGGAGATGGTGCACAACCTCACCGGCGTGGTGATCGGCATGAGCTACATCATGATCCCGTTCATCGTCCTGCCGCTGCAGGCGACCATGCAGGCGATCGACCCGATGGTCCTGCAGGCCGGTTCGATCTGCGGCGCCAGCCCCTGGACCAACTTCTTCAAGGTGTTCCTGCCACTGTGCCGCTCGGGCCTGTTCTCCGGGGCCCTGATGGTCTTCGTCATGTCCCTGGGCTACTACGTGACCCCGGCCCTGCTCGGTGGCGCGCAGAACATGATGCTGCCGGAGTTCATCGTCCAGCAGGTGCAGTCGTTCCTCAACTGGGGCCTGGCCAGTGCCGCCGCGGCGTTGCTGATCCTGATCACCCTGGTGCTGTTCTATTTCTACCTGAAGCTGCAACCGGAATCCCCGGTCGGCAACAGCAACGCGAGGTAAGCGACCATGCTCCTGACCCCCAATGCCATGAGCCGGCGCATGCGTTTCGGGCTCTACGCCACCACCGGGCTGATCGCGCTGTTCCTGCTCCTGCCGATCGTGTTCATCGTCCTGCTGTCGTTCGGCTCATCGCAGTGGCTGGTGTTCCCGCCGCCGGGCTGGACCCTGAAGTGGTACACGCAGTTCTTCTCCAATGCCGAATGGATGGACGCGGCCCTGGCCAGCCTCAAGGTGGCCGTGCTGACGACGATCTGCGCCGTAGCCCTGGGCCTGCCCACCGCCTTCGCCCTGGTGCGCGGGCGCTTCCCCGGCCGCGAGATGCTCTATGGCCTGTTCACCCTGCCGATGATCGTGCCGCTGGTGATCATCGCCGTGGCGGTGTACGCGCTGTTCCTCAAGCTGGGCTACACCGGCACGCTGTTTTCCTTCGTGGTCAGCCACGTGATCGTCGCCCTGCCCTTCACCATCATCTCGATCATCAACTCGCTGAAGCTGTTCGACCAGTCGATCGAGGATGCCGCGGTGATCTGCGGGGCCTCGCGCCTGCAGGCGGTATTCAAGGTGACCTTCCCGGCGATCCGCCCGGGGATGATCGCCGGCGCCCTGTTCGCCTTCCTCGTCTCGTGGGACGAAGTGGTGCTCAGCGTGATGATGGCCAGCCCGACCCTGCAGACCCTCCCCGTGAAAATGTGGACCACCCTGCGCCAGGACCTGACGCCCGTGATCGCCGTCGCCTCGACGCTGCTGATCGGCCTGTCGGTACTGGTCATGGTGATCGCCGCCGCTCTGCGCCGGCGCAACGAAGTCAGCGCCTGAGCGCCTGGAGAGAATAGAAATGAGTGCAGTGATCAAAGATGCCGCCCAGGCCAAGACCCTCGTCAGCCTGCGCAACCTGAACAAGCACTACGGCGACTTCGCCGCGGTGGACAACATCGACCTGGAGATCCAGGACGGCGAATTCCTCACCTTCCTCGGCTCCAGCGGCTCGGGCAAGAGCACCACCCTGTCGATGCTCGCCGGCTTCGAGACGCCGAGCAGCGGCGAGATCCTGGTCAACGGTCAGTCGCTGGTCAACGTGCCGCCGCACAAGCGCGACATCGGCATGGTGTTCCAGCGCTATTCGCTGTTCCCGCACCTGTCGGTGCGCGACAACATCGCCTTCCCCCTGGCCATCCGCAAGCGCAGCGCCGCCGAGCGCGACAGACAGGTGGACGCCATGCTCAAGTTGGTGCAACTGGACAAGTTCGCCCATCGCCGCCCGGCGCAACTGTCCGGCGGCCAGCAGCAGCGCGTGGCCATCGCCCGGGCGCTGGTCTACGAGCCACGCATCCTGCTGATGGACGAACCGCTGGGCGCGCTGGACAAGAAACTGCGCGAGGACCTGCAGGACGAACTGCGCCAGTTGCACCGGCGCCTGGGCATCACCATCGTCTACGTCACCCACGACCAGGAAGAAGCCATGCGCCTGTCACAGCGCATCGCCATTTTCAGCCACGGCAAGATCGTCGGCCTGGGCAGCGGTTATGACCTGTACCAGAATCCGCCGAATGCCTTCGTCGCCTCCTTCCTCGGCAACTCCAACTTCCTGCGAGTGCAGGCCCAGGGCAATGGCGTAGCCAGTTTCGAGGGCCAGGCGGTGGCCATGCGCCTGACCCCAGGCCTGGCCAAGGGCCAGGATGCGCTGCTGATGGTACGCCCGGAAAAGGCCCTGGCCCTGAGCCGCGAGCAGGCCGCGCTGGAGGCCTTGCCGGCGGGCTGGAACGAGGTGACGGCGAAGGTCTGCGAGGTGCTGTTCCTGGGTGAGAGCCAGACCTGCAGCGTGATCACCGCCGGTGGCACGGCCATGACCGTGAAGGCCTTGTCGGCGGCGGGCATGTCGATGAAGCCGGGGGATGAGGTGAAGGTGCGCTGGGCAGTGGCGGATGCCTGTGTCTATACCGAGTGGCAGGAGAGTGATCTGAGCAAGGCAGCTGGGGCGCATTGAGCCTGGGCTGAATGAAAAATCCCGGCCAACTGGCCGGGATTTTTGTTGTCTGGTCGGACGTCATCGCGGGCAACGCCCGCTCCCACAGGGATTTGCGGTGCATGCAATACCTGTGGAGCGGGCATTGCCCGCGATGAGGCCAGTCAGGCTGGCGCGGAGGTGCGGATCAGGTGATCGAACGCCGCCAGCGACGCCTTGGCCCCCTCGCCCACCGCGATGACGATCTGCTTGTACGGCACCGTGGTCACGTCACCCGCGGCGAACACGCCCGGCAGGTTGGTCTGGCCACGGGAGTCGACGATGATCTCGCCACGCGGCGACAGCTCCACCGTGCCTTTGAGCCAGTCGGTATTGGGCAGCAGGCCGATCTGCACGAAGATCCCTTCCAGTGCCAGCTCATGCTCGGCATCGGTGGTGCGGTCCTTGTAGCGCAGGCCGTTGACCTTCTGCCCGTCACCGAGCACTTCGCTGGTCAGGGCGCTGGTGATCACCTTGACGTTGGGCAGGCTGTGCAGCTTGCGTTGCAGCACGGCGTCGGCGCGCAGCTGGCTGTCGAACTCGATCAGGGTCACCTGGGCGACGATCCCGGCCAGGTCGATGGCCGCTTCCACACCGGAGTTGCCACCGCCGATCACCGCCACGCGCTTGCCCTTGAACAGCGGGCCGTCGCAGTGCGGGCAGTAGGCCACGCCACGGCTGCGGTATTCCTGCTCACCCGGCACGTTCATCTCCCTCCAGCGCGCGCCGGTGGCGAGGATCACGGTCTTGGCCTTGAGCGTCGCGCCGCTGGCCATGCGCACTTCGTGCAGGCCACCGACCGCGGCCGGCACCAGGGCCTCGGCGCGTTGCAGGTTGATGATGTCGACGTCGTACTGCTTGACGTGTTCTTCCAGCGCAGTGGCCAGTTTCGGCCCTTCGGTTTCCTGCACCGAAATGAAGTTCTCGATGGCCATGGTGTCCAGCACCTGGCCGCCGAAACGCTCGGCCGCGACACCGGTCCGGATGCCTTTGCGCGCGGCATAGATGGCCGCCGCCGCACCGGCCGGGCCGCCACCGATCACCAGCACGTCGAAGGCGTCCTTGGCGTTGAGCTTCTCGGCCTGGCGCTCGCTGACGCCGCTGTCGAGCTTGGCGACGATCTCTTCCAGGCCCATGCGGCCCTGACCGAACACCTGGCCATTGAGGTACACGCTCGGCACCGCCATGACCTGGCGCGATTCGACTTCGGCCTGGAACAGCGCCCCGTCGATGGCGACATGGCGCACGTTGGGGTTGAGCACCGCCATCAGGTTCAGCGCCTGGACCACGTCCGGGCAGTTCTGGCACGACAGCGAGAAGTAGGTTTCGAAATTGAATTCACCCTTCAGCCCGGCGATCTGTTCGATCAGCTCGGCGCTGGCCTTGGACGGGTGCCCACCGACCTGCAGCAGGGCCAGGACCAGGGAGGTGAATTCATGGCCCATGGGGATGCCGGCGAAACGCAGGCTGATATCGGCCCCGGGGCGATTGAGCGAGAACGACGGGACACGGGCGTCGCTGCCGTCCTCGCGCAGGGTGATCAGGTTCGACAGGCTGGCGATCTCGCGCAGCAGGTCGTGAAGTTCGCGGGACTTCGCGCCGTCATCGAGGGAAGCGACGATCTCGATCGGCTGAGTGACCCGCTCCAGGTAGGTTTTCAACTGAGTTTTAAGCGTGGCGTCCAACATACGGGCGATTCCTTTTTCAGATTCTGTAAATGCAAACGCCCGGGCGAAAGCGCCCGGGCGTTTGTGCGGGGCGGGGTTGCGGCTACAGGGTGCGGTCGAACACCGCCCGCGGCGACATGAGCGGCTTAGATCTTGCCGACCAGGTCCAGCGAAGGGGCCAGGGTGGCTTCGCCTTCTTTCCACTTGGCCGGGCAGACTTCACCCGGGTGGGCGGCGACGTACTGGGCAGCCTTGACCTTGCGCAGCAGCTCGCTGGCGTCACGGCCGACACCGCCGTCGTTCAGTTCGACGATCTTGATCTGGCCTTCCGGGTTGATCACGAAGGTACCGCGATCGGCCAGGCCGGCTTCTTCGATCAGGACGTCGAAGTTGCGCGAGATCAGGTGGGTCGGGTCACCGATCAGCGGGTACTGGATCTTGCCGATGGTGTCCGAGGTGTCGTGCCAGGCTTTGTGGGTGAAGTGGGTGTCGGTGGACACGCCGTAGATTTCCACGCCCAGCTTCTGGAACTCGGCGTAGTTGTCGGCCAGGTCACCCAGCTCGGTCGGGCAGACGAAAGTGAAGTCGGCTGGGTAGAAGAACACAACGGACCATTTGCCTTTCAGATCGGCGTCGGAGACCTGAACGAAGTTGCCGTTGTGGTAAGCGGTTGCGGTGAACGGTTTGACCTGGCTGTTGATGATAGGCATCGGTGACTCTCCTTCAGGGGTTGTGAAAACTTGATGGAGAGATCCTAGTCAATAGAGTCGGTTAATGCTCATTGGCAAAAACCATGTAGGTGATTGGTTTTGGCTATAGGGAAATCGTGGGAGCTGGCTTGTCGTGTGACGAACCACTGCGAAGGACCGCGTTAGCGGTCCCTAATAACGGTGATGTCTGGGACCGCGTTGCGGTCCTTCGCGGGCAAGCCACGCTCCTACAGTGGACACGCAACGATATTCCTTAGCGGGTGACCGTCCTCATGGTCACGAACTCCTCCGCCGCCGTCGGGTGCACGCCGATGGTCTCGTCGAATTGCTGCTTGGTCGCCCCGGCCTTCAGCGCGATGCCCAGGCCCTGGATGATCTCGCCGGCGTCCGGGCCGACCATATGGCAACCCAGCACGCGGTCGCTGTCGGCGTCCACCACCAGCTTCATCAGGGTCTTTTCCTGGACCTCGGTGAGGGTCAGCTTCATCGGCCGGAAACGGCTTTCGAAGATCTTCAGCGAATGCCCGGCCTCCAGCGCCTGTTCTTCGCTCAGGCCGACGGTGCCGATCGGTGGCTGGCTGAACACGGCCGTCGGGATATTGCGGTAATCCACCGCACGGTATTCTTCCGGCTTGAACAGCCGCCGTGCCACCGCCATGCCTTCGGCCAGGGCCACCGGGGTCAGTTGCACGCGGCCGATGACGTCGCCGATGGCGAGGATCGACGGTTCGTCGGTCTGGAACTGGTCATTGACCTGGACGAAGCCGCGCTTGTCCAGTTGCACCTCGGTGTTCTCCAGGCCGAGGTTGTCCAGCATCGGCCGGCGCCCGGTGGCGTAGAACACGCAGTCGGTGATCAGCTCGCGACCGTCCTTGAGGGTGGCCTTGAGGCTGCCGTCGGCCTGCTGTTCGATGCGCGCGATATCGCTGTTGAACTGCAGGTCGAGGCCGCGTTTCTCCAGTTCTTCCTTGAGGTGGTTGCGCACCGAGGCGTCGAAGCCACGCAGGAACAGGTCGCCGCGATAGAGCAAGGTGGTATCGGCGCCGAGGCCCTGGAAGATCCCGGCGAACTCGACGGCGATGTAGCCGCCGCCCACCACCAGCACACGCTTGGGCAGGTCCTTCAGGAAGAACGCCTCGTTGGAGCTGATGGCCAGCTCACGTCCCGGAATCTCCGGAATCTGCGGCCAGCCACCGGTGGCGATGAGGATGTGCTTCGCCGAGTAGCGCTTGCCTTCCACTTCCACTTCGTGGGGCGCGGTGATCCGGGCGTGGCCTTCGAGCAGGGTCACGCCGCTGTTGACCAGCAGGTTGCGGTAGATACCGTTGAGGCGCTGGATCTCGCGGTTCTTGTTGGCGATCAGTTGGCTCCAGTCGAACTGCGCATCCTCCAGCGACCAGCCGAAACCCGAGGCCTGCTCGAACTCGTCGGCGAAATGGGCGCCGTACACCAGCAACTTCTTCGGCACGCAGCCAACGTTGACGCAGGTCCCGCCCAGGTAGCGACTCTCCGCCACCGCCACCCGGGCGCCGAAGCCCGCGGCGAATCGCGAGGCACGCACACCGCCGGAACCGGCACCAATCACAAACAGGTCAAAATCGTAGGCCATATCAATCTCCTCGGCAGGTCGCCAGCATAGCGCCAGTGCCCGGCATAAACAAAAAAGCCACCCGAAGGTGGCTTTTTCTTACAGACAGCGGCTACCGATCAGTAAGCCTTGCCAGTCTTGTAGAAGTTCTCGAAGCAGAAGTTGGTCGCATCGATGTAGCCTTCGGCGCCACCGCAGTCGAAACGCTTGCCCTTGAACTTGTAGGCCATGACGCAACCGTTCTGCGCCTGCTTCATCAGCGCGTCGGTGATCTGGATCTCGCCACCCTTGCCCGGCTCGGTCTGTTCGATCAGGTCGAAGATGTCCGGGGTCAGGATGTAGCGACCGATGATCGCCAGGTTCGACGGCGCGTCTTCCGGCTTCGGCTTCTCGACCATGCTGTGCACGCGATAGATGTCGTCGCGGATCATTTCGCCGGCGATCACGCCGTACTTGTTGGTTTCCTGCGGATCGACTTCCTGGATGGCGACGATCGAGCAGCGGAACTGCTTGTACAGCTTGACCATCTGGGTCAGCACGCCGTCGTCGTCGAGGTTGACGCACAGGTCGTCGGCCAGGACCACGGCGAACGGCTCGTCACCGATCAGCGGGCGGCCGGTGAGGATCGCGTGACCCAGGCCTTTCATCTCGGTCTGACGGGTGTAGGAGAAGGAGCACTCGTCCAGCAGGCGACGGATGCCGACCAGGTATTTTTCCTTGTCAGTGCCCTTGATCTGGGTTTCCAGCTCGTAGCTGATGTCGAAGTGGTCTTCCAGGGCGCGCTTGCCGCGACCGGTGACGATGGAGATTTCGGTCAGGCCGGCTTCGAGGGCTTCTTCGACGCCGTACTGGATCAGTGGCTTGTTGACCACCGGCAGCATTTCCTTGGGCATGGCTTTGGTTGCTGGCAGGAAGCGCGTGCCGTAGCCGGCTGCCGGGAACAAGCATTTCTTGATCATAAAAGTCCTTAACGAAGGGCTGTGCGTACGAAATTCGGCGCAGTCTAATCAGGCGGCGGGCACCTTACAATGCCCCACCTGGGCGCAACCGTTGCCATCATAGAGAAATCCAGCGGGAGATAGTTCCCGACCACTGGAAATATTGGCTTCGCGCCATCCTTCTGACGCCACGAAGGCGCCGCTCGCAGGGGCGAAACGGCGCCATGGCCATCACTTTTCAGGGTGTCGTGTCATCACTTGCCGGTGCCCTGGCCGATCAGCACGCCATCGAGGGTCTGGCCGTAGAGGTTGACGCCGTCGTTGGCGTGGAACTTCACCCGCGTCTTCTCCACCGAACCCTCGACCAGCCGCGGATCCTGCGGGCGCTCGTGCTTGTTGACGAAGGCGGCGACGTCCCATGCCTGCTGGTCGCTGAGGCTGCCCGGCTTGCCCAGCGGCATGTTGTGCTTGATGAAGGACGCCGCGGTATTGATCCGGTGCATGCCGGCCCCCCAGTTGTAGGAGTCCTTGCCCCACAGTGGCGGCATCACGTAGTCGTTGGCGACCTTCTGGCCCTCGCCATCGGCACCGTGACAGATCGCGCATTGCGCCTGGTACACCTTCTCGCCGCGGGCGATGTCGTAACCGCCCGCCGGCTGCGCGACATCGGGGTAGCCGCGCCCCGGTGGTTCGACACCGACCTGGGCCTTGCTCGCCAGCCAGTAGGAATACACCGACAACGCGGTGATCTCCGGGCTGTCAGCCGCAGGTGCCTTGCCGTTCATGCTGAACTGGAAGCAACCCTGGATGCGTTCGGCGTAGGTGTTCACCTTGTCGTTCTTCTTGCGATAGGCCGGGTACATCGGATACGCGCCCCAGAGTGGCGCCGAGTGCGCCAGGCGCCCCTGGTCGAGGTGGCAGTTGCTGCATTTCATGCCGTTGCCGACGTAGTCCGGAGCCAGGCGTCCGGTATCGACGAACAGCGCGTAACCGTCGCGGACCATCTTGCCGAAGGCGTTGTCCGGCAGTTCGCTCTGCGCCGGCGGGACGAAGAACGGCGTCTGGCTGGCCGCTGGCACCTTCAGTTGCGACTGGTCCTCCATGGCAACCTGCGCGGCATGAGCCGTACCCAGCGCGAAGGCCAGCGCGGTAACAACGAATGCTTTCATGGCTTGACCTCCTGGCCGGCGGCGAAATATTCGGCGATGGCGTTGACCTCGTCATCGGTCATGGCCTTGGCCACACCCACCATCAGTTGGTTGGGATCGTTGTGCCGACTGCCGTCGCGCCAGGCGTTGAGCTGCGCGCTGAGGTAGGCGGCCGGCTGATGGGCCAGCGGCGGGAAGTGCTCACCCACCCCTCTGCCGCCGGGGCCATGGCATTGCACGCAACCGGGAATCTGCCGGCTCCAGTCGCCATACAGGGCCAGTTGCTGCACGGCACTGCTGGCCATCTGCTGACGGCGCGCGTCCGGCGCGGCGGGGGCCGGCATGGCGGCGAGGCGGTCGGTCACCGCGGCGATTTCCTCGTCGCTCAGGGCCGCAGCCAGGGGTTGCATGATCGGGTTCTGGCGCGTGCCATCGCGGAAATCGCGCAGTTGCTTGCTCAGGTAGGCGGCCGACAGCCCGGCCAGACGGGGAAAACCGGCGGCAGCCATGCCCAGGCCGTCCGCCCCATGGCAACCCTGGCAGGCCATGGCGGCGGGATTGGCACCGCCCTGGGTGAAGACGTTCTGGCCCTGATCGGCGTGCGCCGCCGGCAGGGCGAACAACAGCAGGCTGCTGATCAGGACTCGGTCCAGTGGACTCATCACGGAGCTCCTTCTTATGGTTATATGCTTAGACTTAAAAAATATAAGCCTATGGATAGTAGGACTATCCTTTCGCCATCACAACGGCGAAATGCACCAAAAGAGAGCGTCTGGAGGAGTGAATCGATTAATTCATGAGCGACGGTGGGAGCAGGGTTCGCTCCCACCGGACTAGCGACACACAGTCAAGGCTTCAACCGGAAATGCAGCGAGTCGCCGCGTTGTTCACGTCCGAAAGGCGCAACGGGAAGTTGTTCAGCCGCTCATGCAGCTTGATGGCACTGCCACTGGAACGCTCACTGATGTCCATCACCGCCGCCGGTCCGTCCGAGAGTTTCTGCGGCACGATCACCCGAATCGAGTTCTTGTCGCGGGTCACCTGCAGCGAATCGCGGCTGTCCTTCAGCCGCTCCTGGACGCAGGTCAGGTACTGGTCCGGCGTTTTGCCGGAAATCACATCGAGAGTTTCAGGGCTCTGTTCCAGCTCGGTCACACTGGCGCAACCAGTCAGCGTCAAGGCCAAGGCAGATACAAACCATTTCATCGAGTCCCGCTCCCACATATAAAAATCCTAAGACCACTATTAGGCCAATTTGCTCCCTTGATTGTCATATTTATCACAGGGAATGTGACGAGTCCTACATTCCTCCTACATCCATCTGTTATCGTGCCGCTTTGCCGAAACACCCCTTGCGGAGCCGTAACATGAAATTCGTCCACCAGCGCGAACACCTCAACGAAGACGATATCGTCGTGATCGAGTGTTCCCAGCGCTGCAATATCCGCCTGATGAACGACGCCAACTTCCGCAGTTTCAAGAATGGCGGTCGGCACACCTATCACGGCGGGGCCTTCGATCGTTTCCCGGCGAAGATCACTGTGCCGAGCACCGGTTTCTGGAACATCACCATCGACACCGTCACCCCGCGGCCGATCTCGGTGACCCGCAAGCCGACCTTCAGCCACAAGATCAAGATCATCCGTCGCTCGTCGTCGCAACTGAGATAAGCCCCATGACCGCCACCATCAAATACGTCATCAAGTACAAGCTCGACGGCGAACGCCGCTGGGATTTCGCGCAACTGCCGGACAACTCGCTGGAGCAGGCCCAGGCCGCACTGCGCAAGATCCATGGCGACGACGCGGAAAAGATCACCGACATCCAGGTCAGCAAGGCGCTCTGAAGCCCGCGACCCCAGCAAGGAGACCGCAGCAATGAGGCAATGGCCGGACCCGCGCATTCTCGATCTGTTCGCCATCGAACAGCCGATCCTCCAGGCGCCGATGGCCGGCGCCAACGGCTCGGCGATGGCCATTGCGGTGAGCAATGCCGGCGGCCTGGGCGCGTTGCCCTGCGCCATGCTCAGCACCGAGCAGATCCGCCAGGAACTGGAAACCTTCCGCCAGGCCAGTCGCGGCCCGCTCAACGTGAACTTCTTCTGCCATACCCCGCCTGCCGACGATCCGGCGCGCATCGAGCGCTGGAAGCAGGCGCTCAAGCCCTACTACGACGAAGTCGGTGCCGACTTCGCGGCGCCGACGCCGGTGTCCAGTCGCGCGCCCTTCGACGATGCGGGCTGCGCGCTGGTCGAGGCGTACAAGCCGGAGGTGGTCAGCTTCCACTTCGGCCTGCCCGAGCCACGCCTGCTGGCGCGGGTCAAGGCCACCGGCGCCAAGGTGATTTCCAGCGCCACCACGGTGGCCGAGGCGCTGTGGCTGGAGCAGCGCGGCTGCGACGCGATCATCGCCATGGGCTACGAAGCCGGCGGGCATCGCGGCATGTTCCTCAGCGATGACCTCGCCAGCCAGGTCGGTACCTTCGCCCTGGTCCCGCAGATCGCCGACGCGGTGCGCGTGCCGGTGATCGCCGCCGGTGGCATCGGCGACGCCCGCGGTATCGCCGCCGCCTTCACCCTGGGCGCGTCGGCCGTGCAACTGGGCACCGCCTATCTGTTCTGCCCGGAAGCCAAGGTGTCCCCGGCGCACCGCCGCGCCCTGCACACCGCGCGGGAAAGCGACACGGCGCTGACCAACCTGTTCACCGGTCGCCCGGCCCGCGGCATCGTCAACCGGATCATGCGCGAACTGGGTCCGGTCAGCGACCTGGCACCGGCCTTCCCCCTGGCCGGTGGCGCGCTGATGCCGTTGCGCGCCATCAGCGAACCCCAGGGCAGCAGCGACTTCAGCAACCTCTGGTCCGGCCAGGCCCTGCGCCTCGGTGTCGAACGTCCGGCCGCCGAACTGACCCGCGAACTCGCCGAACGCAGCCTCGCCCTGCTCCATCGCTGAAACAGGGCTTTCCGTTTGCAAGGCAATCGCTATATATTTCCATATATAGCGATTGCCTTCATTCATCCACGGAGCTGTTTCATGCGTATGCCTGCACCTCGTATTGCCCTGACCGGCCTGTTCACCCTGATGGCGCTCAACAGCGCGTGGGCCGATGAGGTCCAGGTCGCTGTCGCGGCCAACTTCACCGCGCCGATCCAGGCGATCGCCAAGGATTTCGAAAAGGACACCGGTCACAAGCTGGTCGCGGCCTACGGCGCCACCGGACAGTTCTACGCGCAGATCAAGAATGGCGCGCCGTTCGAAGTCTTCCTCGCCGCCGACGACAGCACCCCGGCCAAGCTGGAAAACGAAGGCGCCACGCTCAAGGGCTCGCGCTTCACCTACGCGATCGGCACCCTTGCCCTGTGGTCGGCCAAGCCCGGCTATGTCGACGCCAAGGGCGAGGTGCTGAAGAAGAACGAATTCCAGCACCTGTCCATCGCCAACCCGAAAGCCGCGCCCTACGGCCTGGCCGCCACCCAGGTGCTGGACAAGCTGAAGCTGAGCGAAGCGACCAAAGCCAAGATCGTCGAAGGCCAGAACATCACCCAGGCCTTCCAGTTCGTCTCCACCGGCAATGCCGAGCTGGGCTTCGTCGCCCTGTCGCAGATCTACCAGGACGGCAAGGTCAGCAGCGGTTCGGCGTGGATCGTCCCGGCCGAGCTGCATGACCCGATCCGCCAGGACGCGGTGATCCTCGAAAAAGGCCAGGACAACCCGGCCGCCAAGGCCCTGGTCGACTACCTGAAAGGGCCGAAGGCCGCGGCGATCATCAAATCCTACGGTTACGAACTCTGATGCCGCTCGACGCCAGCGATTTCGGCGCAATCTGGCTGACCCTCAAGCTGGCGTCGCTGACCACCCTGATCCTCTTGCTGGTCGGCACCCCGATCGCCTGGTGGCTGACGCGCACCCGTTCCTGGCTGCGCGGGCCGGTCGGCGCGGTGGTGGCCCTGCCCCTGGTGCTGCCGCCGACGGTGATCGGCTTCTACCTGCTGCTGGCCCTCGGTCCTCATGGCTTCATCGGCCAGGCCACCCAGGCACTGGGGCTGGGGACCGTGGTGTTCAGCTTCAGCGGGCTGGTGATCGGCTCGGTGGTGTACTCCATGCCGTTCGTGGTGCAGCCGCTGCAGAACGCCTTCAGCGCGATCGGCGAACGGCCGTTGGAAGTGGCCGCGACGTTGCGCGCCAGCCCCTGGGACACCTTCTTCAGCGTGGTCCTGCCCCTGGCCCGCCCCGGCTTCGTCACCGCCAGCATCCTCGGCTTCGCCCACACCGTGGGCGAGTTCGGCGTGGTCCTGATGATCGGCGGCAACATTCCCGACAAGACCCGGGTGGTCTCGGTGCAGATCTACGACCACGTCGAGGCCCTGGAGTACGCCCAGGCCCACTGGCTGGCCGGGGCGATGCTGGTGTTCTCGTTCCTGGTGCTGCTGGCCCTGTATGGCAGCCGCCGCAAATCGGCCTGGAGCGCCGCATGACCTCGCAGATCCACGCCCGCCTCAAGATGGCCCGGGACGACTTCACCCTGGACGTCAACCTGAGCCTGCCGGGCCGGGGTGTCAGCGCCCTGTTCGGCGCCTCCGGTTCGGGCAAGACCACCTGCCTGCGCTGCCTGGCCGGCCTGGAGCGGGCCGGCGACGCCTATATCGAAGTCGCCGGGACGGTCTGGCAGGACTCGGCGAACGGCATTTTCGTCCCGCCGCACCAGCGCCCGATCGGCTACGTCTTCCAGGAAGCCAGCCTGTTCAGCCACCTCTCGGTGCGCGGCAACCTGGAGTTCGGCTGGCGCCGCATCGAGGCCGCCAGCCGCCGCATCAACCTGCAGCAGGCCTGCGAACTGCTGGGCATCGATCACCTGCTGGCGCGCAAGGCCGACACCCTGTCCGGCGGCGAACGCCAGCGCGTGGGTATCGCCCGTGCCCTGCTCACCAGTCCGAGCCTGCTGCTGATGGACGAGCCGCTGGCGGCGCTGGATGCACCGCGCAAGCGCGAGATCCTGCCGTACCTCGAGCGTCTGCACGACGAGTTGCGCATCCCGCTGATCTACGTCAGCCATGCCCAGGAGGAAGTCGCCCGTCTCGCCGACCACCTGGTGCTGCTGGAACAGGGCCAGGTCCTGGCCAGCGGCCCGCTCAACCAGACCCTCGCCCGCCTCGACCTGCCGCTGGCCGAGGACGAAGACGCCGGCGTGATCATCGAAGGCCGCACCGGCGCCTACGACGCGACCTACCAGTTGCTCGACCTGCACCTGCCAGGCAGCGACCTGCGCCTGCGCATTCCCCATGCCGCGCTGCCGCCGGGGTCGCTGCTGCGGGTCAAGGTCCAGGCCCGCGACATCAGCCTGAGCCTGGCCGAGGACAGCCGCTCGAGCATCATCAACCGCCTGCCGGTGACCCTGCGCGCCTTGAGCGCACAGAGCAACCCGGCGCAGGTACTGGTCAGCCTGGACGCCGCCGGGCACCCGCTGCTGGCCCGGGTCACGCGCTATTCCAGCGATCAGCTCGGCCTGCACGAAGGGCAGGTGTTGTGGGCGCAGATCAAGGGCGTGGCCTTGCTCGGCCACAGTGCCTGAAATGCTTTCTCAAGATAGCGCGTGAACCCTGTGGGAGCTCTTGAGCCAGAGGTACGGTGCTCAGATGCTTTGTGTTGAGCGCTGCGGGTACGGGAATCGTGTGTTGATCCATTTGCCAAGGCGACGCTGAATCACCTTTTCGCCCTTACGGCGACCCACTTTTGAACAGCGCAAAAGTGGGCAAAACGCTCTTGCTCCTGCATCCGGCCCTACGCTTCGCTCCGGGTTCCTTCCCTCCGCACTGACTCCGGGGGCCGCGCTATACGGGCATCCTGCCCTATAGCGCTTTCCGGGCCATCCATGGCCCTCCACCCCCTCCATCAGCGCTCCACTCAGCCTCCTGATGTCGCCGGCAGATCAAGAGCCAGATCAAGAGCAAAGCAAAGCAAAGCAAAGCAAAGCAAAAATCCAGAGCGTAGCCGTCACCCTCCTGAGAGCACTCTCGCCCGGCAAGAGCGTAGCGAATTGTGCTTTTGATCTTGATCTACGTGCGACATCAGGAGGCCGAGTGGAGCGCTGATGGAGGGGGTGGAGGGCCATGGATGGCCCGGAAAGCGCCATCGGGCAGGAGCCCGTATGGCGCGGCCCCCGGAATCAGTGCGGAGGGAGGGAACCCGTAGCGCAGCGGAGGGCCGGATGCAGGAGCGTGGCGTTTTTGGTTACTTTTGCCGCCCAGCAAAAGTGACCCGCCGTAAGGGCGGAAAGGTGACTCAAGGTCGCCTTGGCCAATGGATATGCACGCAAACCTCAGCACCAGCACCACAGGGCCGCCATCCCGCCAGGATTTCGCGAGTGCGCCAGCGACATCGCCGGGCAGGCACTTCAGCCGTTCTCCGGAGCAGATGACCGGGGCTTTTTGGCAGGAATGAAACTCATTTGGGGCAGCGCATTAAAACCCTACTGAATGAACGTTAATTCACGAAAGTTTCTCTTTTCACAAGAGAAATTTCCCATATTCGTTGAAGCCCCCTATGCTTGCGGGGTGAACAAATTCGCCACGCGAAATTCACACAGCCCGATCGACTCCCAACCCGAAAAAGACATCAGCAAATATTTTGCTCGGGGAATTAATTTTCAACGAATGCGTCTTTAATGAAGGGAAAGAGGGAAGCGCTCCCCGGCGCCCCCATCCTCAGTGGGTACCGCCTGCGAGGCATTTCAAGTTACCAAGGAGAAATACATGCTGATACTCACCCGCAAGGTTGGCGAAAGCATCGTCATCGACGATGACATCAAGGTCACCATTCTAGGCGTCAAAGGGATGCAAGTGAGGATCGGCATCGATGCACCGAAGAACGTTCAGGTGCACCGTGAAGAGATCTACAAACGCATTCAGGCCGGCAGCCCGGCACCGGAAAAAGGAGAAAACAATCAGTAAGCCATCCGTTTGATTGGAGTCGCACGGATGCGCCTGGTCCCAGCCCGGACCCTCGAACCCACTGATCGCGAAACCGGGGCTCAGCCCCCGGGCGGCGGGACAAGCCGCTGAACCATGGCAATCAGCATTTCGGTATCGAACGGTTTATCCAGCACGCCATCGAACAGTCCCGGGTTCTCCCGACCGATACTGGCCTGCGCACCACTCATGAGAATGATCGGCAAGGCCTTGAATTGCGGGTCGTCGCGAAGCTTTCGAGCGAGTTCCTCGCCATTCATCACCGGCATCATGTAATCGGTGATCAGCAGCTCGACCCGTGTCTTGTCCAGCACTTCCAGCGCCCTCAAGCCATTGCTGGCTTTCTCCACCTGATACCCCGCGTCTTCCAGGGCAAGCTCCAGGATGTCGGAGATCACGTACTCGTCGTCGACCACCAGGACTGTGCTCATATCATCAGACCGCGGCCATCAGGACCGCTCCAGCGGCTGCGCCGTGCCCGATAGCACCGCGGCGGCCTCGTTGAATGTCTTGTGCAGCTCCATCCCGCCGGCGCCGAAGCACACCTCCAGCAGAGACGGGTCGTAGCGACTGTCGCGCACCTTGAGGATCGACAGCACACGCTTGAGCTGCGAGTTCAGTTCGACGAAGCGCATCAGCAGCAGGTTGTCGACGATACTCGACAGCTCCGGAGCCGGCGCGGTGATTTCCGCGCCGAACAGATCGCGCATTTCCCAGGTCGCCAGCACCGTCACGTCGCGGGCACGCAGTTCGCCCATCAGTGCGCGGAAGAAGCCATTGAGGCGTTCAGGGCGAGTCGCCAGGCGAGCGAAAGCGCCAAGGTTGTCGATCACCACCCGCTTGCTGCCATGCTCGCCGACCAGGCGCAGCAGGCGCGCGCCGACATCGTCGAGCAAACCCTCGGTGGTCGGCTGCCAGGCGATGTGCAAGCGCCCTTCGCGCTCCAGCCCGGCGAAGTCCAGGCCCAGGCTGGCGGCCTTGGCGCGCAGGCGCGTGGCCGGCTCGTAGAACCCGAAATACAGGGCCGGGGCCTGAACCGTGGCGGCACCGAGGAAGCTCAGGCCGAGGGAAGTCTTGCCGCTGCCGGACGGCCCCATCACCAGGGTCACCGAACCCTGCGCCAGGCCACCGTCGAGCAGTTCATCGAGACAGGCAACTCCACTGCCGACCCGGGTCCAGGTCTCGCTGCCGGGTCCGGAGGGGTGGCCATGGAGGGATTCCAGGCGTGGATAGACCTGCAGGCCGTCGCTGCCGATATCGCATTCGTGCAAGCCGGACAACGCCGCGCTGCCGCGCGTCTTGCGCAGTTGGATACGGCGCACCGCGCGGGCGCCGTGCAGGTCCTCGCCCAGCTCGATCACACCGTCGACCATGGTGTGCTCGGGGCAGTCATCCTCCAGGTGGCTGCTGGTCAGCAGCAGCAGCGTGCAACCGGCGAACGCCGCGTGGGCCTGCAGTTCGGAGATGAATTTCTTGGTGTCGAGCACGGTCTCCGCCCGCGAGCGGGCATTGAGCAGGCCATCGACGATCAGCAGCGAAGCGCCGTGCCGGGCGATCTCACCACGCAGCAGGCGCACCACGGCCTCCAGGCCCTCCTGCTCCATGGTGTCGAAGGCACTGAGGAACTGGATCTGGTCGCCGATCTTCGCCGCATCGAAGAACGACAGGGTCGACAGATACTGGAACAGACGCTCGTGGGACTCGCTGAGCAAGGTCGCGACCAGCACCCGGCCGCCCTGCTCGACATGATTGAAGGCCAGTTGATTGGCCAGCACGGTCTTTCCCGAGCCGGGCCGGCCCTGGACGATGTACGCGGCACCGGCGATCAGGCCGCCCATGAGCAGCTCGTCGAGACCCTTGATTCCCGTCGCTAGACGCTGGAGCTGTTCCACGATTCACTGCCCTCCCCGTTGATCACGACCGGCAGGCACAGGGTCATGCAGGTGCCTTGTCCCGGTTCGCTGTCGACCCAGATCCCGCCATTGCTCTGCTTGGCGAAACCGTACACCTGGCTGAGGCCCAGACCCGTGCCCTTGCCGAACCCCTTGGTGGTGAAGAAGGGTTCGAAGATCCGCGGCAGCACCTCGGCGTCGATGCCCTTGCCGGTGTCGCTGACACTGACCAGGGCATAGTCGCCGACCAGGCCATCGCGCTCCCCCAGCAGCGCCTCGTTGCGTGCGTGGATGCGAATCTCGCCCCCCCCTTCCATGGCATCGCGAGCGTTCAGCACCAGGTTGAGCAGGACCATCTGCAGTTGCCCCGCATCCACCTCCACCGGCGCCAGGTTGTCATCGCAGCGCACCTGCAGCTCGATGCCCTTGGGCAGGGCCTGGTGCAGCAGCGCGCGGATCGACTCGATCACGTCCGACAGATTGATACGCACCACGTTCAGCTCCTTGCGCCGGGCGAAGCTGAGCAGTTGCTGGGTCATCTGGCTGCCGCGCTGACCGGCGTCGAGCACATGTTCGAGCAGGCGCCGGGTGCGCTGCGGATCCTGGCTGTTCATCGCCAGCCGGGCCGAGTTGAGGATGATGGTCAGCAGATTGTTGAAGTCATGGGCCATGCCCCCGGTCAACTGGCCGAGGGCCTCGAGCTTCTGCGACTGGAACAGTTGCGCGCGCATGGCGTCGAGCTGCAGCGCGGCATCGCGGCGATCGGTGATATCACGGGTGATCTTCGCCAGGCCGATCACCTTGCCCTCCGGCGAGCGCACCACATCCAGCACCACCAGCGCCCAGAACTGCGTACCGTCCTTGCGCACGCGCCAGCCTTCGTCCTGGGCGCGCCCGTCGCTGAGGGCCTTGTCGAGGAGAACACCGGGGCGGTCGGCGAGGCAGTCGTGCTCGGTGAAAAACAGCGAGAAATGCCGACCGATGACCTCCTCGGCACGGTACCCCTTGATGCGTTCGGCACCGGCGTTCCAGGAAATGATGTGGCCAGTGAGGTCCATCATGTAGATGGCATAGTCCACCACCGTCTGCACGAGTTGCTCGTACAGACCGGCATTCATGCCATGCAGGTCAACACGTTCGGATGGATCCATTTCGGAGTCCGCTGTCTATGATCGGAGTGTAGCTACAGCATACGCCGAGGACGACACCGAGTAAGGCGTATTCCTTCATCACCGCAAGAATGTTCCTGCGCTGAACATAGATATGCCCCACAACCATTGCGCTGGATCAAGGTATAGCGCGATTGTCGCCATCGCGCCTGCGGGATGCGGGGTGACTTGCTATAGTTGCCCGCCCGACGGTTACGACAGACAAGCGGTTGAGGAAAGGGATCTTGGTCATCAACAAACGCATGAAAATCATCCACGACGATCTCGAGCATACCGCCGACGGCATGGAGCAACTGGCCCGCGGCCTGGCCGGACATGCCGTGTACCTGCAGGGCTCGGTGCATGCCGGCGATGCCGTCGAAGTCAACGAACGGGTCAGTGGCCTCAACGCCTCGATCAGCGAACTGCGAGCGGTCGCCAGCAGCATCGATCCCACCTGAGCGACCTTGCCCATGCTGCCAGAACACCCCGGGGGACAACGCCGACCGCAAGCCCTGCGCCTGTATCGACAGCGTGGCCAGGTCGGGTTGTTTTTCGTCGGCGGTCTCTCGGTGCTGGCCGGCATGACCGATGCCATCGGCTTTCTCGCCAGCGGTGATTTCGTCTCGTTCATGAGCGGCAACACCACGCGCCTGGCGGTAGCGGTGAGCCAGGGACATCTCGACCTGGTCCTGCGCCTGGCCTTGCTGGTGCTCACCTTCGTCCTCGGCAATGCCCTCGGCGTGATGATCGCGCGCTCCAGCCGCAAGCGCGCCTGGCCGTTGCTGGGGCTCACCGCCCTGCTGCTGCTGGCCGCGGCCTTCTGTGGCGACTACCTCGAGCTGCTGGCACTGCTCGCGGCCATCCTGGCCATGGGCATGCTCAACGCCGCGGTCGAGGAAGTGAACGGCCTGCCCATCGGCCTGACCTATGTCACCGGCGCCCTCTCCCGCTTCGGCCGCGGCCTCGGCCGCTGGCTGATGGGCGAGCGCCGCAGCGGCTGGCGCATGCAACTGGTGCCCTGGGCCGGCATGCTGGTCGGCGCGGTGCTCGGTGGCTGGCTGGAACATCGCCTGGGCTTCGCCGCCCTGTTGTTCAGCAGCCTGCTCGCAGCCCTGCTCGGCGTGGCATCGCTGCTGATTCCGCGGCGCTGGGTGCAACGCTACATGGCGCGCTGATCGAGCGTCGCAAGCATTGACTGGAATATAACGATGAGTTATAAAGCCCGCTTGCTTCGATCAGCCTTGTGATGGCCGACGCAGACCGCGAGTGTGGTGGAATTGGTATACACAGCAGACTTAAAATCTGTCGGCGCAAGCCTTGCGGGTTCGAGTCCCGCCACTCGCACCAATCCCGGAAAAGCGCCCATCGAGGCGCTTTTTTCATATCTGCCAGTTACTTGGCGCCAACACCCGGAAACAAAAACGGAAAAACGTGGTCATAACCGCGCCATCGACCCTTCAGCGTCGATTCGAGGAAATCATCGTGTTGACCCGTCTGACTCAGTTTTCCCTGCTTGCCGCAGTGCTGCTCGCCAGCGGCTGCGCGCATCACCATCATCATGACCGTGACGACGATGGCTGGCGCGATCGCGATCAACGCCGCTGGCACGATCATGACCGGCGCCGTTACGACGACCGCTACGATCACCGCCGCGATGATCGCCGCTACCGCGATGACGACTGATCGCACCCCACTCCTGTTTGCCTGACCGCTCCATTGCCCCCGAGGTTTTTCCAATGCGTTTCTCCCTGCCTACCCTCGCTCTAGGTTTCCTGATTTCCCAGACCGCACTGGCCGGTGACGGCACCACCGCCATTGGCGGCGGTCTTGGTGGCGTGCTTGGCAACGTCGTCGGCCAGCAGATCGGCGGCAGCACCGGTGCGGCCATCGGCGCCGGCCTCGGTGGCGCCGCCGGCAGCGCCGTGGCCGCGAAGAAAGGCAACCGCACCGAAGCGGCGATTGGCGGCGGCCTGGGCTCGGCGGGCGGCTCGCTGATCGGCGGCAAGGTCGGTGGCTCCACCGGCTCGACCATCGGCGCCGGCCTCGGCGGCGCCGCGGGTGGCGCGCTGGGCAACCACCTGGCGGACGACAACCGTGACTCGGGCAAACACAAGCACAAGCGCCGGCATCGGCATCACTGATCGCCCTGGCCGTGCTCGCCTGCACAGCCGTCGTCTTGCCAATATCGAAGAAGCCCGGCCTTTGCCGGGCTTCTTCCTGCCTGCGTGAACGGTGCGACTCGGATCAGCTGTGCATCATTCGGGCCCCTGGGAGAACTTTCGATCGCGTTGATCGATGGCCACCGCAAGCCCGGCAAGCGCGATGGCCAGCAGGTAGGCGACCAGTCCCAGGTTCAGACCGAAGATCAGTTTCTCGGAGCCGTCCGTGAGGATCATCGACCCACCGTAGCCATCCCGCAGCCAGTAGGCCATCAGGAACCCGCCGGTGACGAAGGTCGTGAGCAGACTCGCCAGCGCCAGGTCATTCCTGCCCCAGACAAGCCAGACACTGAATGCCCCGAGCGCGGTGTTGGTGAACAGTTGCCAGGTTTCATGAAGCCGCGCATGCGACTCCCAGGCCGGGTTGAATACATGGGTATCGTTGATCTCGAAAATCGGCACGACCACGGCGTAAAAGATGATTCCAACGGTGACCAGCAACTTCGCGAGCATCTAAACCTCCTTGTTCATGGATTGGGCGCTACCTGCCCGTCGTCCACTCTAGTTCACCGATGCTTGCGCGAGCTGGGACGCAAAGCGCGGATCGTCCTTTTGTTTTTCTCGCACCCACATCTCGCCAATCTTTACCGCAAGTGCGTAGGCGCCTTCCTTCCCGCCCTGGATATCTTCAAATCTGATGAAGATGCCTTCGAGAAGAGAGCTCTCGATTTCTTCCTCGTTGGCCTCCTCCTCGATAATGATCATGAGCAGATATCGCTCGGCCTCCTCGCGGATCGAATAACTGTAACCAATCAACTTTGGGTAGCTCACGTTGCGAGTTCCTTTCTGGCAAGACCTGAAGTACCTGGCACTTCAGCGAGCCACTATTCAACCACAGAGAACTCCGGGGATGGCGAGGCATGATCGAGTAGGAGGCGGATTCACACCCGCCGTCCTCTCACACCACCGTGCGTACGGTTCCGTACACGGCGGTTCAGGTCATGCGACTAAGCCGGTTGATCGTATCCAGTATCGAGACAAGCCCAAGCCGATCCCATAGTTTCTTCGGC